>CAZZHL010000024.1:0-13913 GCA_964653945.1 uncultured Pirellulales bacterium | reverse complement strand
CTGCTGCTGGCATTGGTCCTGCCATCATAACAGCGCCGCCTGCCGCCGGCTCAATACCGTATTCATCCTTGAGATAATCACCCAGCTCTTTGGCCTGCAACAAAGTCAGGCCGACTATTTTGTCGCCGAGCTTCTTAATTTCGCTGCTCCATTTCTTTGTCTCTTTAGAATCTTCAGCTGCTTTCGTTTTTTTGCTCTCCTTTGGTTCTTCTTGTGCCTTTTCTTTTACTTCTTCTTTTGTCTCGTTCTTTGCTTGTTCCTTTTCTTCTGTTTTAGCCATTTCCAGTCAACTCCTATCAGTCAGTGCCTGCTGGTAGCCGAAACTCCACCGTTTCGTTTAACCCGTAAAGGGGGCAGCCGCACAGGCAACAATATTTCATATTTACCCCGTTAGAAAAAAGCCACGCCCGGGTTTTCTAACGGGACTTACGGCATCACTCTATGATTTAAGCTGCTTGCTTGTCAGCATTTTTTTCTGTAATAGTTTTTATACAACCTGCGATTATTCCTGCAGGCGAGCCGAGTACACCGGCCAATCTTGCCGCAGGTGACTGAACCAGCGTGACAATCTTGCTTTGCAGTTCAGTTCGCGTCAGCATCTTTGAAAGATCTTCTGCCGCCTTGCCGTCCAGGGCTGAGCCCTCCAGAAAAGCGCCTTTAATTTCTATCGCTGGCACTTTCTTGGCCCACCCTACCAGCTCTTTTGCAACATCAACAATACTGTCACCGCCATAAGCAATAACGCAGGGCCCGCTAAACAGTACCGCTGCAGCTTCCATCTGCCGGTTGTGCAACGCTTTTTTGAAAAGTGAATTCTTAACCACTGACAATCCGATGTTTTTGGCTTTAAGCTCGCCGCGCATCAGATTATTGTCGACTCCGCCGACACCTTTGGTGCTGACAACCAGAAAATCCTTGATGCCTTCGTCGGCAATCCTCTTTTCCAGTTCCGCCTGTACTAATTCTTTTACATATTTGCTCATATTTCTGCCTGATTAATTAAATCAGCTTCAATTGTGCTTTGTCCTTACACACTAACTGTTACACTGGGACTCATTGTCGCAGAGATACACATTTTTTTGATATACGTACCTTTTGCTGATGACGGTTTTATCTTTTTTATATGTGACACAAACGCCTCGATATTCTCCATCAGCTTTTCTTTCTCAAAGCTCTGCTTGCCGACCGCTATGTGGACATTGCTGCCCGCATCGTTTTTAAACTCAACTTTACCTGCTGCAAATTCAGCTACTGCGGTAGCTACATCCTCGGTCACGGTTCCATTTTTAGGTGAAGGCATCTTGCCGGCTGGCCCGAGGACTCTGCCCAGCTTGCCTACTTTACCCATCACTTTCGGCGAGGCGATAGCCACATCAAAGTCTGACCAGCCATCTGTAATCTTTTTTATTAGTTCATCGCAGCCGGCCTCGATGGCACCGGCTTTTTGGGCTGCTTCGACTGTTGAGTCTTCGCAGAAGGCAATAACTTTTTTCTGCTTACCAACTCCGTGGGGCAAAGACATTGAGCCTCGAATTATCTGGTCTGACTGCTTAGGGTCGATGCCGAGGTGCAGCACACATTCTATGCTCTGGTCAAATTTGACGGACTTAAAGCTCTTAATTCTTTCCACCGCCTCAGATAGCGGTATCGGCTCTTTGCTCACTTTTTGAGACTCCTGCTTATATCTTTTGCTTCTAATTCCCATATTCCTGTCCGGCTACGGCTCGGCGCTTCGCCGAGACGAGTCAATTATAAAAAATCATCAATCGGTTATTTCTATACCTATACTTCGTGCTGTGCCTCTTATAATCTTCTCGGCGTTTTCCAAATCGTATGCGTTTAAATCTTTGAATTTAGTCTCGGTGATTTTACGTAGTTGCTCGGTGGTAATCTTCCCGACATTCTCTTTATTTGGAACGCCGCTGCCTTTTGCTATTTCAGCTGCTTGTTTCAGCAGTACCGCTGCAGGGGGGCTTTTGACCTCGAAGATGAAGCTTTTGTCCCTATAGACAGTTATCACAACCGGCACCGTCGTTCCGTTAAGTTCTTTTGTTCGCTCGTTGAATTGCGAAACGAACTGGCCGATATTGACACCATGTTGGCCCAAAGCCGGCCCTATCGGCGGCGCCGGGGTCGCCTGCCCGCCGGACGCCTGCAATTTAATCTTTAATAATACTTCTTTAGCCATAAGTCCTTATATAGTAGCCGTTGTTCGAATTACAATTTTTCGACCTGCCAATACTCTATATCAAGAGGTGTACTTCTGCCGAATATCGATACTATAACCTTTACAATCCCTCGCTCAGGGTCGATTGCATCGACCGTCCCTTCAAAGTTTTCAAAGGCTCCCTCTCGAATTTTTATCATATCGCCTTTGTTAAACTCGACTTTGATGCTCGGTGCCTCATCGGGTTTTTCCGCCTCCAAAAGCATCTTTGAAACATCCGTGTCCCGCATTGGAGTAGGCATTCCTTCTGTGCCTATAAAATCCCCGACGCCGGATGTACTCTTTATCATAAACCATGCCTTTTCCGGGACCCGGCCGTCTGTGGTCGGTTCCATCTCCATAAAAACATAGCCGGGATACAGTTTACGTTTGTGGACGGTTTGCTTGTTTCCGCGGATACGCTTGATCCGCTCTACGGGCACCTCTACTCTGCCGATAATATCAGTTAAATTCTCCAGTTGTACTTTTTGCATAAGGTTCTCTTTGACCTGCAATTCCTTATTTGCCGCTACTCGTAAAACATACCACTGCATATCAATATCCTTCGACTACGCTCAGGCTTAGCTCAGCGAAGTCGAACCTTATCTTATTTTGCTCTTATATTTTCCATCTCATATTTCGTTCGACTCGATGTACACTTCACGATTCACTTAGCCCAGGAGCCACATAAACAGCCGTGCGAAAACTAAATCTGTGGACCCAAGCAGACCGGACATAATTATCACAACTACGATGACAACTGTTGTCGAAACCATTATTTCCTTTTTACTTGACCAGCTGACTTTCTTCATCTCACCCTCAGCAGCAATAAGAAAATCAGCTGTGGTGGGTTTATTCATCAGCCAAAAGATAAAAGTTGCCAACCCGATAAGTAAGATGGTAGGCACCATAGTTTTAGTCCACAATCCAAGGTCGGTGACCTCCAATTTCCTGTAAAGCTGGAGACAGCCCAGTACTGCGATTATTGCGGCCCCAAAAGCGCTGCAAAGTCTTGTGTATTTACCCTGGCCACGTTTATAAATATCAAAAAACATTATCTTGTCTCCCGTCCCTGGCCTTTCCTAAATTTCTGTACCACGAGATACGATATTAGCAGGCCAGGAGGGAATCGAACCCGCAACCTTCGGTTTTGGAGACCGACGCTCTGCCAATTGAGCTACTGGCCTTTTTTTCCTATTATTGATAGAAAACCTATTTACGCCGTATCTTATGAACGGTGTGTTTACGTTCGGTTTTACAAAATTTCTTCAGCTTTATTTTCGGCACACCTTCTGCGACACTAACACTTGTGCGATAGTTTCTTTGATTGCACTGGCTACACTCGAGCCAGACATATTCTCTTTTGCTTTTCTTTTTAGCCATAAAACTTTGAACAGCAAAATGCGTTTAGGAAATCGGACACATCTTCTTAACTTACTTATGCTCATCCGGATGCTCGTCTGGACAACGAAGTCTGGACGACATCTCACCGCTGCGAGCACCTGTGATTTTAACACTTCTGGTGTTCGACAGTTTTCCAGAGATGCTTAGGCAAGTATCTTTGTTACAACACCGGCCCCGACTGTCCGACCGCCTTCGCGAATGGCGAAGCGGAGACCATCCTCCATAGCAATCGGCGAAATAATCTCAACCTCCATCGTTATATTGTCGCCCGGCATACACATCTCTGCGCTTTTGCCTTCTCTGCTCATTAACGCATTAACTCCACCGGTAACATCAGTTGTTCTGAAATAAAACTGCGGCTTGTATCCCGCGAAGAACGGTGTATGACGCCCGCCTTCTTCCTTCGTCAGGACATAAACCTCAGCATGAAACTTGGTATGGGGAGTTATACTGCCTGGTGCCGCCACGACCTGCCCTCGTTCCAAATCTTTCTTTTCTACACCGCGTAAAAGTACGCCAATATTATCGCCGGCCTGGCCTTCGTCGAGTGTTTTATTAAACATTTCTACGCCGGTAACCACGGTCTTTCGTGTATCTTTTAACCCGATAATTTCAATCTCATCACCGACATGGACTTTACCACGATCAATCCTGCCGGTTCCGACTGTCCCTCGCCCTTTTATACTGAAAACATCCTCTATCGGCATTAAAAATGGCTTATCAATATCTCGAATAGGAACCGGGATGTACTCATCCATGACTTTGAGCAGCTCAATAATTGGTTTGCAGTTGGGGTCGTCAATGCTTTCGGCTCTCATTGCTTTGATGGCGCAACCTCGGATTATCGGCGTTTCATCTCCGGGAAACTCATATTTGTTTAATAATTCTCTTATCTCCAGTTCAACTAAATCTATTAATTCAGGGTCATCGACAAGGTCTATCTTGTTCAGGAATACCACAATTTTCGGAACGTTGACCTGGCGGGCAAGAATTATGTGCTCACGGGTTTGAGGCATAGGACCGTCTGCTGCGCTGACGACAAGAATTGTCCCATCCATTTGTGCTGCTCCGGTTATCATGTTTTTGACGTAATCGGCATGACCGGGGCAATCGATATGTGCGTAGTGCCGGTTTTTTGTCACATATTCAACGTGCGCTGTGGCAATGGTCAAAATCTTTGTTTCGTCACGTCGGCCCTGGGATTCTGACGCCTTAGCGATTTCATCGTAGGATTTGAACTTGCAGAGTCCTTCAAACTCCATCACTTTTGTCATCGCTGCCGTCAGGGTCGTTTTACCATGGTCCACGTGACCAATTGTTCCAACATTTACATGTGGTTTTGTCCGTTCGAATACTACCTTAGCCATCTTAATATAAACCTCCAATGTACCGGGTTAGTATTAATATTCCTGTTCTAATCTTCGAAAAACAGATTCCAAACCTTAATATAAGTTCGAAGCCAAGATAATCGATACCCCGCAACAACAAAAGACGCGAGATAAAACGCTTTGGCTGCGCGATAGACCCTTTTTGACTTGGCCTACTTTCATTTAGCTGCTGATGGGATTCGGACCCATGACCTCGTCCTTACCAAGGACGCGCTCTACCAGCTGAGCTACAGCAGCAACGCAAAATTTACATTTTGCACTCTGACGATAAAAGCGGGATAACTAACAACTTTTACCCAGCTTAACTCTACAAATACATACACCCCCCTCTCTTCCTGCCACTACGAAGACATACGATAGGTACAGGGAAAGGTAATTTGCATTAGGTTTTAATGTAAATATGACAATCTACAAGAATAATCGTTAAAACGCAAATACAAAAAGTAGAAAATTGTGAAAAAAAATTAAAAAATTTTAGTTTTTTAGTTTTTTCGCAGAAAAACTTATACAAGTTGTTTTCGCAGCGGTGGATATCGTACAAATATTTGGCTGGATTACAAGATAAATCTCGGTTAATTATCGTCGTTTTAGACCTTGTTCGGGTCGTTGGTCTTGCCGATACGGTCAATCCAGCTCTTTTTCTGCTGCTCCCACTTCGGCCGGTCCACGGTTGGCTTTATCTCGGCAAGGAGTGCTTTTAGCACCGCGTTAGGGTCAGTTCCGGTAGGTGGGCTGCTCAGATAATCATCAATTGCGCTTATAACAACACTATTGGGCTCTAAGTCTTTTTCCAGCAAGCAGTTTTCTACTAATTTGGCGGCGGGTTCTACTTTTGACCACCTCAGGTATACATTTAATAGGTCCGGTAAAATCGCCATTTTTTCTTCAACGGCCTGGGTGGCTTCGTACAGAATTCCTAAATATTCTGCTCCTCGTTCGAACTGGCCTGTCTTAACGTAGAGCTTGGCCAATCTCTCCCTGGTGTTTTTGAGCATTTTTGGCTTATTTTCGCCGATTGCCTTTTGCTCTGCTATCTCAAGGAAAGATATTTTTTGCTCATCAGACAATTTGGTTTTGCTGTCTTGCCTGCCCGCCGTAGCTTCAGCGAAGGCGGGTGAGACGAGTTTATCAATCCATTCGTTCAGGATGTCGGTTTCAGAGCGTCTGAATATCTTGAGCATTGCCTGCCAGGCTGGCTCGCTCTCGGTGTCCGAACCTGTTTTTTCTGCCAGCCAGGATAAATCATCTTTACCGCCGACCTCGCCGGCAAGGTCTATCAATTTCTTCCTTATTAAGGCACTCGGGTCATTGGTTAAATCTTTTCTCAAGCTCTCCAGGGCCTGTGTCTTGTCGATATAAATAAGGCCATCTACCGCTGCTTCTCGAACCAAATTTGTTTTATCACTTAGAGATTCTTCAAATAAAGGCTTAAATCGTTTTTTGCATTGTGCATTGTGAATACTCTGTGGAGCACATAGCCCTGCCATTGTGCTAAGTAATTCTCCGCGAAGAGGCCCCTTGACGTCTTCCTGTTGATACCTTTGCACAAGAAGCGTAAGATATCCGTCAATTTCTGAGGCTGTTAATTCATTTTGCTCAAGCAGCTTTTTCATGATTTCAGCGCCTTTTTGCGCCTTTTTAGGGTCCTGCTCAGCAAGATACTTTACCGCCCACTCCAGAGACTGCTTTCTTGTCTCGACGGGAATTTTGGTCGTTGGATTGGGCACAAAGGCATAGCCGAGGGCAACGAACAGCTCCATTTTCACCTCATCGTCCTGTTCTACTTCAAGCTGGCGGAGTAAAGGTTCAGCCAAGTTAAGCTCTCCCATATAAGATAGCAGCTGGGCTGTCTTGAGACGAATTTTTATATCTTTGTCCGAAATTAAATTAACCAGAATAGGGCCCAGTTCTGCCGGAAATTTCGGCTTTCCTGATGCTACTCGCCATTGATGAACTTTCTCAAGTGACCACAATCTCACCACCGCCTTTGGATTTTGCAGATATTCAGCCAGGAACTGACCTTTTCCTGCATCATCGCTTATACCATCGTACCACTTACCCAATGCTGTTAAATAGAGTCCCTGCAGCTGGTTCAATTCGATTCTCATCTCGTGCAGCTGCTCTTGCTGGCGGGTTACATAATTCTGAAAGAATCCCTCGGTGCCTTCGCGTTTGAGTTTATCTATGGCCTTTTTGCGGGATTTGGCTGATTTTCCTGCCTGTATCCCCATAGAAAGCAGTGCCTTATCTGCTGCCTCGGATAACTTTTGTTCAGGCTCGTCTCGCCTCGGCGTAGCCGAAGGCGAAGCCGGGTCAAGTAAGCTGATAAGTGTGATAGCAACCCTCATGTCCGGATGTAGTTCCGATGCATATATCGCATTCAATCTGGTCTCGATTGCAAGAGTTGGGTCACTTATCAGTTTTTCAATCGGCTCTGATATTTGTTTGTACTCGAATATCAAAGTTGCCTCAGCGGCCAATTTAGCGATGGCAGTGTTATCGCTGGCCAATATATCGAGTAGGGGCTGGATAAAGTCTTCCTTATTCTTTATAGGTTCCAGCCCAGCCCTTGTTTGACTCAATGCCTTGCATACTGCCGACCGTGCAGCGATATTTTCGGTTTGTTTTAGCGTATCGAGCAGAATCTTCCTGGCCAGCGGGTTTTCGTTAAACAGCATTACTGTTGCTGCGTCTATGCGTATCTGGTCATTTTTGCCTTCCAGCAGGGTGCTCTTATAGATTTTTAATTCCTTGTCAACATCGGTCTCTGATGTTTCTGCGTTGGCTGGCAAGACAGGCTTGTCCTGCCCGACACCCGCCTGTTGGCATCCCATCAACAGCAAAAGTATTATGAGATATAGCCGTTTTATGCTCATTTGAATGGCCTTATGCAATACTCTAACCATCATATAGCCGTCATAATAATCCCCCAATCCATCAAAGTCAACCCTGTTAGAAAACCCAGGTAGGGTTTTAAGCCCCACCATCACTATGTATTTCCCCATAAGGGGAGCTTTTTTCTAACGGGGTCAATGTTCGTCTCTCGACGAGTATCGCTTGTCCGCCGTAGCTTGTGCCACAGGTAGCTTACGGTTACGAAGACTGAATCCACCCTCCGCCCCTTGGGGGCTGCGGAGGACGGGTCAGCGAAGGCGGAAGTATATAGTATCGAGCATCTAGTATCCAGCATTGAGTCTATGGCCTTGGGTGGTATTTCTTGTGAATCTTTCGTAGTCTCTCATGGTCAACATGTGTATAAATCTGCGTAGTTGCTATATCCACGTGGCCGAGCATTTCCTGAACGCTTCGCAAATCGGCTCCACCGGTCAGCAGGTGCGTTGCGAAGCAATGTCTCAATGTGTGCACTGATACATTCTTCGGCATACCTGCACGAATTGCATACTTTTTAACCAATCTCCAGATTTCAATACGGCTCATAGCCCTGCCTGTTCGGGAAAGCAGAAGAAAATCTTCACTAAACGTCTTGGCTAATCTGGGCCGTAAGTTTTGAAGGTACTCCATTGTTGCAGCGACAGCGGCCTTGCCAAGCGGGATTATCCGCTCACGGTTGCCTTTGCCCAGACATCGCAGGTAACCAATATCAAAATTCAAATCGCTTATCTTCAGTCCCGCCAGTTCGCTGGCCCGTACCCCCGTGGCATAGAGCAGTTCGAGCGTTGCCTTGTCACGAAGGTAAAACGGCTCGGAGGCATCCGGGGCTTCTAAAAGGTTGATAACCTGATGTTTGCTGCACACAGATGGCAGCCTTTGCCACAGTTTTGGCCCTTCAAGCACCGATGTAAAGTCGTCTTTTACAAAGCCGGTAAGTTTGCCGAACCTCAGGAACATCTTTATTGCAACAAGGCAGCGTTTAACCGAGCTTTCGCTTTTTTCATTTTTGGAAAGAACCTGCAGATAGTTATGGATAATGCCCGGCTGTATCTGCTGCGGCCGGCAAATCTTATTGGATTTACAATACTTCAGAAAGTATTTCAGGTCGCGGCCGTAGCCCAAAACCGTATTGTCCGACAGACCCGCCTCGACGGTGAGATAATCAAGAAAGCTCTTGGCGCTCTGCCCTAAGGGTAAAGCTTCTATCTCTTCGTTAACAGTCTGTATCTGTATCGAGGGCATTAAAACGTTCCGAAGGATAACATTTTACGCTTCCTTAACAAAATGGAAAACCGGCAAATCCTTATTATGCCTGTGGTAATATCAATATCGGCGTTAGGATAAGTTGTTCTTTACCCTGTCAGGAATCTTCCCTTGTCGTTTTATACGGCGGCTATACCTGTAAGGAATTCGCCTATGTTGGGTATGCATACATAACCTGTTTTCTGACAGGGCGAAGCTATAGGCCTATAAAAAGGTAAAAAAAAGACTTTTTTACTTGATTTAAACCGTTTTTTGTGGTAAAAGGTAATTATGTGGATTTTTTGGAGGTTACTAAAATGAAGAAGCTAATTTTAGCTTTAACCTGCCTTTTCTTTGCAATTCCCTGCAGCGCAAGAACAATTATTGTTGATGCAAACGGCACGGGTGATTATCCAACAATCCAGGCAGCAATCAACGATGCCAACGATGGCGATACGGTTGAGCTCCAGCCCGGCACGTATACAGGCATTGGCAACCGCGATATTGATTTTCTTGGCAAGGCCATCACAGTCCGCAGCATAGACCCGAATGACCCAAGTATTGTCGACAACACAATTATCGACTGCGGTTGGAGCGGCCGTGGTTTCTATTTCCACAGTGGCGAAGGCGCAAATTCCATTCTGGAAGGATTCACCATCGAATATGGTTATCTCGAGGAGTTCGAACCCATAGGGGGAGCAGGTATCTGTATTCGTAATTCTTCACCAACAATAGGCAATTGTATTATCCAATGGAATATGGCTACAGCTTATTCAGGTCCTATCTCTGCTGTGTGTGGTGCTGGTGGAATAGCTATCCTCGGTGATAGTCGTCCAACAATTGCCGATTGCGTAATAACGTATAACATGTCAGAGTGGAAAGGATATGGCGGAGGAATTTGCTGTGGTAGCAGTACTCATCCAACAATCCGCAATTGCATCATAAGCGAAAATCAAGCATTCCATGGTTATGGTGGCGGGGGGATTTATTGTGTCGGTGATGTAGCAATCGACAACTGTATCATAAGCAAAAATAGCGCTACTGGGGATGTTCTTGGTATTGGCGGTGGAATTTACTGTGACTACGGCAGTAGTATAAAAATCTGCAACTGTACCATAACAGAAAATACGGCCGATAGGTATGGAGGAGGAATCTACTTCTACTACTACATGGGCCCACCTATCGATCACCGCATGACGATTGCCAATTCTATTATATGGGGCAATTCACCAGATCAAATTTATATCAAGGAAGGAGGAGGGACTGGCGCAGTAACCTTCAGCGATATTGAAGGTGGATGGCCGGGAACAGGAAATATTGACGCCGAACCCTGCTTTGTGGATGCTAGTAATGGCGATTATCATTTGAAATCTCAAGCAGGCCGATGGGATCCGAACAGCCAAACCTGGGTTCAGGATACAGTAACTAGTCCCGCTATTGACGCGGGTGATCCCAATTCCGATTGGAGTGCGGAACCACAACCGAATGGCGGTCGCATAAATATGGGTGCCTATGGCGGCGCAAATCAAGCCAGCAAGTCACTTGGTTGCTTTCCCATTGACCATCCTGATTATGATATTTGGGTTGACGTTGGCTGTCCTCCCTGCTGGTGCTATCCGAGGCAATGTCATGGCGATACAGATAATCAGGTGGAAGGTGGCACGAAGACCGGATATTACTATGTCCATTTACACGACTTGGAACTGCTGGTGAGCGCTTGGAATATAATGGAGCCGCCACCTTCTACACCGTATCCTCCTGGGATTAAGTGGCCTGACCCTAACATCTGTGCCGACTTTGACCATGATATAGAGGGATGCCTAAAGTGTGGTTATAACCGTGTCCATTTCAACGACCTGGTTATACTTTTGTCAAGCTGGAATATATTAGAACCGGCAAGTCCGCCTGTCCCGAGCGGCCCGGGTATTGACCCCAATTGCCTGGGCGTTCCGTAATGCAGGCGGTCATCCGGTAGTGAAAAATGTTAAAGGAGGTTATAGAATGAAAACGTTCAGGCTAAAATTGATTTCAATTCTAATACTGGCCTTGGCGATGGCTACCGCTGCAAATGCTATGGTAAAACTCTCAGTGAACGGCGACACCTCGATTAGTGAATATACGATGTGTGTCGGTGACAAGGTGTGGATTGGTCTCTATAGCGATGACTATAATCCTCATTGTGCTTGGGTGGACGTCCTTGACGGGCAGGGTAGCTACGGAAGTACTGATGGCCAGTGGACAGGCAACTATATAATCTACCCGGAGGCAGGGCCAGACGCTTTTGTTACCTATTTTGACCTTCATTACGAGTGGTATGCTGAGGCTATGTCCTTTGATCCTTTTCGTCCTGTTCAGCCCGGCATGCATTTTGAATTTGAGTTTGAGTGTTTAGCTGAGGGTGATGTTCAAATCTGGACGTGGGATTGTGACTATACCTATATTTCGGAAACCGTTAGGATTCACCAGGTTGCGCCGGACCTCGGTGATGCGCCCGACAGCACCAATAATTACGGCGTGCCTATGACTGCCTATCTTAGCAGTGTCGTGGAAGCTAATTATCCGACTGTTTACAACGATGGAAACGACCTCAACCCTCGCGGCCCGGTTCACAAACAGCCATTGGCAGTTGCTTATCTTGGTGAAGGCGTCAGCAGTGAGGTTGAGGCGGACACTGGCTGGGACGAGGACCCCAACAGCAACAATATTGAACCCCAGTATGATATCGCTAATCAGGATGGTGCAGATGATTGTATTATAGTTGATGAGATATGGGACTTGTGGCATCATCCAGAGACCTTTGACTTCAACGTGACAGTAGTTAGTCCGAATGTACCGCTTTATGCCAATGTGTGGTTTGACTGGAACCATGATGGCGACTGGGACGACCTTCTGGATTTTTGTGGAAACGCGGTGCCGGAATGGGCGGTTCAAAACCAGCAGCTTTTGTTTTCCGAACCTGGGCTCTACACAGTTACGTCTGACCCATTTATGCCTTGGTCATCTTTGAAACTTGGCGGGCGTCAGCTTTGGATGCGTATAACTCTTTCGGAACAGCCGTGGACCGGCAGCGGCAGCGGCGGCTCCGGACCGATTGGTGGATACCAGTATGGCGAAACCGAGGACCATCTTATCCAGGTTTTATTCCCGTCTTACTGTTTTCCCACCGACCATCCTGATTTTTGTAATTGGCTTGACGTTGGCAGCCCTCCCTGCTGGTGCTATCCGAGACAGTGTCATGGTGATACAGATAATCAGATGGAAGGTGGCACGAAGACCGGATATTACTACGTCCATTTACACGACTTGGAACTGCTGGTGAGCGCTTGGAATGTAAAAGAACCGTCTCAGGGTCTTGGTATTGCGTGGCCTGACCCTAATATCTGTGCTGACTTTGACCATAAAGCAGAAGGCAGCACAAAGGTCGGATACAACCGTGTCCATTTCAACGACCTGGCTATCCTTTTGTCAAGCTGGAGTATATTGGAATGTGTAACACCTCCTTGTCCGCTGTATCCTCCTATTGAACCCAATTGCCTGGACGTTCCGTAAAATGCGAAAGGAAAACAAAAAATGAGAACATTAAAGAAAGTACTTATAATTTCGTTAATTTTAACCTTTATTCAGGCCAATATTTCCAGTGCTGTAAACTCAAGTCTTGTCGGCTGGTGGAGATTTGACGAGGACGAAGGCGATATTGCCTACGACTCAGCCGGCGCTAATCACGGAACTATCTATGGAGCCACATGGACAACCGGCCAAATCGACGACGCATTAGATTTCGATGGTGAAAATGATTATGTTGATGTGAGCGATGACTCTTCTTTAAGATTTAGTCAGTATGACAGTTTCTCCATATCTTTCTGGGCCAGGCCTTTTTCAAACGGATGTTTGCTTAGCAAAATAATGGCACAGAGGCAGTATGGATGTTTTGGCTATATTATGTCATGGAGTTATACCAAGTTTTGCTTTATGTTGGAGAGTTCATGGGAGAATAATGTATACCTTTATACGCCGGAAGGTTTGGCTCCAGCAGGCGATTGGTATTTTGTCACGGCTGTGTATGATTATGATAATGGTAATAAGGGTATGGAGATATATTTGAATGGGGTATATAGCGGCGGTGCAAACTTCAATCTTGACACTGGCAAGACCGCCCATAATCAGAACTTAATGATAGGCGTGAGGCCATATGAGTTTCATTTAAGTGGCTATTTCGGTGGCACAATAGACGATGTTCGCATCTACGATAGGGCTTTATCTAATGAGGAAGTCTGGCAGCTCTCTCAGGAAGGGCTTGGCGGTAAAGCATTTTATCCGTATCCTGCCGATGGAGCAATAGGAGTGGACCCGAATATCATCCTTGGCTGGTCGCCGGGTAACAGTGCTCTCTCGCACGATGTATACATAGGTCTTGATTATAATGATGTCAACGATGCCACGGTCGACTCCAATGAGTATATGGGTAATTTCGATGTTAATAGCTACGACCCCAACGGCCTTGACATTGGGGTAGCTTACTGCTGGCGAATCGACGAAATAAATGGACCAAACGTTTGGAAAGGCAATATCTGGCGCTTCGTGACAGGGCCTGTTATTGAGCTTTCCGCAGATGAATTTGCATTTTGCGCTCCTGACGGGGGACCGAGTCCGGACGACCAGATACTTACTATTCGCAACATCGGTGTAGCGACTCTCAACTGGGAGATTACTTATGATTGTAGCTGGCTGACGGTTAACCCTGTTAGTGGTAATTCAACAGGCGAGCCGAATGAAGTTACTCT
>CAZZHL010000023.1:0-14305 GCA_964653945.1 uncultured Pirellulales bacterium | reverse complement strand
ACGCATTTCGCCGGCTGACACAATGAACGAACAAGCAATCAAGTAGCAATTTTACAGAGGAGGTAATTTATGCTTACTGATGGAAAATTGAAAAAAGGTATGAGTCTTATCGAAGTAATGTTCGCTCTTTTAATTCTCCTGATTGTAATAACCGGAAGCTCATTTCTTTTTGCTTATGGTAAAGGCCAGATTAGCCTGCGCGAAAATTACCGTTCAGCCCTTCAATTGGCTGCTCAGAAGTTAGAGCAGGTAAAAGCGGATGATTACGATAACATACAGGAGGGCGAAACGGACGAGAACCTCTCCATGGGAAACTTCCCCTGTACTGTAAGAACACAAACACTGGACCGCGGCTCATACAAAAACGTCCAGGCTATAGTCCATTGGACACAGATGGGCAAAATGCATAACGTGAGTTTGGTTACTTTTATTGTTCCTAAATAGGTGAACCTAATGAAAATAAAAAGGGAAACTCGTCTCCGCGAAGCGCTCTCGCCTCTGGCGAAGCCGGGTCGCCGAAGCAGGAAAGGCTTTACTTTGATAGAACTTGTCGTTGCGATTCCGGCAGCCTTAATTGTGCTTATAGCTTCCGGTACGGTTCTGGTAACGAGCCAGGCATTCTGGGACAGCTCCTGGAGAAAGGTAAATCTTCAAAGGGATGCCTCCTATGCTATGCTTAGGATAAACCGTCATATCAAGGAGGGCACGTTAGCAGAGATAGAAGATGATGGTAAAGCTATAAAGATATACAAAGGTACCGACGGGATGAGATTTTTTCTTGAGCAGGACAGTAAAGACCTCAAATGCGAAATTGAAGGACGATACCCCGAAACTATTATCAGCGGTAACGTGGAAGATTTGCAATTTAATGTTGACAGTAACAAAGTAAGAATAAACCTCCTGTTGAAAAAAGATAATTTAGAGACACATCTTACCTCTGAAGTAATGATTCGAAATTATGGAAACTAATATAAGATGAAAAATAGAACCTTAAAATCAGAAAGTCGCCGACGCTCCAAAGCTATGGCGACGGAGCGGGGTTTGGCACTCATTGCGGTGGTATGCTTCACTGTTATCATTACCATCTTAGGTTTCTCTTTGCTCTCTTTAGCCGAGGGCGAGATAACAATGACTCAAAAGGATATTAACAAAACCAAGGCTTTTTATTTAGCAGAAGCAGGACTAAGCACATTGGCCACAAGATTGCACAACAATGAAACTGAAAATATTGAGGACACGCCCCTAGGAGAAGGAAGTTACCAGGTTGATATTTACTTCGACGACGATGTCCCTTCTTATGCTATTTCAACAGGCAAGGTTGCAGGCCAGGAGAAAAAAATAAAGGTCATAGTGTCGTTTCTGGCTGCCCCTTACGAACATAGTATATATGCCGGTAATTTGGACGGACAAAAGTGGTTCTTTGAATTAAGGGGCAAAGGCAATCCCCAACGGGTCGGCTTCAGCAGAGAAGTTGGTGGAAGAGACATGATCAACGGAAATATACATATTCATGGAGATGTCACTTTATGTGAAGAAAGTAGTGTCAATCCTGCGCCCCCACCCAACACCTACGGACTCAAGGGAGATGTTGACGCCACCGGCAAAATCGACATCCTCGACAGTGCCTCGATTTCCGGAGAAGCCCGGGAGGATGTCGATAAAATTGACCCTCCGGACTTAGTCGAAATGAACTATGAAATAAATAATACGCATAATGTGAGCCAAATCTTTGCAGATGGCAGCATTAATTCGGGATACCTGCCAGGAGGCCATGAGTTGCGCGATGTGGTGGTAAAAAATCCGAGCGACAGAGCAGATGAGTGTGCATCTACTGCCGGCGACGATTACTTCTTTGAGCCGGCAAGAGTGACAGGCGGGGGAGACCAAAAGGATGCAACAACCCCCCTACATCTGGGCAGCAACAGGGTTTACTACGTTGACGGAGATGTTTGGGTACACAACAAAACCACCTACGGCTTCCTGGTCGACGGTAAAGCGACTATTGTAGCAACCGGAAACATCCATATTTGTGACAATACGAAATATGCTGATGACCAAAGTCTGCTCGGCATGGTAGCTCTCGGCAAATACGACGACTATAATCAGCTTACAAGTGGCGGCAACGTTTACTTCGGAGACCCTCGTTACGGGACCATGTATACTGTTTCGGCGTTAATGTTCGCTGGAAATGACTTCTTATACAATACCGACTCCGTTACAGGAGGCGTAGAAGAGCCACAAACCGGTTTTTCCGTTTATGGCAATCTTAACAGTCTGAATCAAGTCTCCATCCACCGGGATTGGTACGACGATGACAAGACGAATAACGCCAAACCTGCATACTTCGATTCCAGCACCAGCCAATGGATAAGTATTGAGGATGGACGTGCTCTGACATCTGCTGAAATTAGCACCCTAAGGCATTATCAAATGACAATTAATTATGATGACCGGATTCGTACTCAAGATACACAACCGCCCGGCCTACCAAGAGGAGTAGGAACCATTTTCGCTGCTCTAACAGACTGGGAAGAATTGCCATAGTAACACGGGCTTCTGGTTCGACACTTCGACAAGCTCAGTGCAGGCAAGCTCACTACAGGTTGCTCGGGGCAGGCAGAGGACAGAACGCCCTAAGGCGTCTCCGCAGGAATGACGTCACCCCCGCGAAGGCAGGGAACACAAAGAATTATGATTGGTGGGCTGTCTTTGACCCTGATGCTCAAACCCTAAAAGAAGCACATTTCAACAGAGAAGGCAAGATTCGATTTGCCCTCTCTATGCAAATTCCTTAGTAAGCTATGTTTACAACTTAATTGGAAGATGAAATTTCATTTATCCTCTGTGAGAAGTGTTTGACCAAAGTTAACACAAAATTGGATTGCACAAGCAAAACCCTATTTGACTTACCTCCATTTCTGCCAATTTGTTTTTCCGGTTAAAATCGCGATTCTTACAAAAAATCGTCTGTCTCTGTAGATTTCCCATGCAAAAAAATGAAATTTTTTCAGAATTTATAGCATTTTTTTCTTGACTATTTTGAAGTGGCTGATATAACTTGGGCAACTTAGAAGGAATGGATAAAAAAGGATTCTATTGAGCATCCTATATATCTTCTTGTTGTAACTAAGTAAATCGATATATTCGGTAAAATAGGAAGATAAAGTAAAATGAAGGAGAAATGATGAAAGGATTACTAAGGATTTGTTTATTCAGCACGGTTTTGTTAATGGCCAATCAAGCAATTGCTGTTCCTATTAATATGAATTTTGAGGAGTTCTTTGGCTACGACGGAGCACCACTTGCCACATTTTACAGCGGCGTCACGTTTGAGGTGGCCAGTACCGGCAACGGCTGGTTTGCGGCTGACGTAACAACAGGTTTTTACAGCGCCTCCTCATGGCCGAGCGGAATGAGCTGGGCAGGTGGTGATTATTGGATGTACGACAATGTGTGTGCATGGACCGACGAGTTCAATGATGCCGGTAAAATCAGCTTCGATAATCAAGACGCTACATTCGTTGAGATGGGGTACTGCGCCGGAAGCGAACTTTGGCTCGGCGCATACGACTCTGATGATAATCTGATTGACCAGGACAGTGGTCCAGCAAATAGGCGCTACTGGGAAGGCAATGAGTCAGGTCCTGGTACGCTTCGTGTTGATTGGGACGGCACTAAACCTATTGCCTATGTACTTATCCATGACACAGGCGATTTCTGGATAGTCGACAATATATCAATCGGGATAGTTCCTGAGCCCGCCTCCGCGATGATATTAGGATTGGGTAGTCTCTTTTTCGCTTTACGCCGCAGACACCAATAGGCTGATATCTAAACCGAAGCTTCGGCGAGGCAAGCCAACAACGATTTCGCTGCTTGGTTTGGGCGGTTTGGCACTCCTTCGCCGCAAGCGCGGCTATGGAGCGTAAACTCTGCTGAAGAAACGCAGGACCTGAGAAAAATAGCTTGATTTTTAGTTGTGAACTAAAAGGCTGTGAATTTTATCACAGCCTTTTTTTATTAGAAATCAGGTGCCGAACGAACAACTATTCCACACCCACCGTCGAATGTCCCTGTTGAACCAAAAGCCCGTGATACGTTGAGACCAAGACCGATAAACCCCATAGCAGCAGCGCATAACTTCAGATTATCTGCAGAACTTGCCTAAAACCTGTTTTATCTGAAAAGTACGACATTATTCTAACCGATATATTCCTACAGCTATTTATTTGTGAGGAGTAACATTAACAGCTAATTATCAGTTCAAAAGCTTTTTGTTGTTGTTTTGAAATTGGGGGATAAACGTTTATGAATAGTACATAAATAAATGAGTTACAATAGTATAAAACCATTAAAAACTTTGATAGTTGAAGACAACCTGATTAACAGAAAACAATTAGAACGGTTGCTATCAAAATCAACACTTCCCCCTTTCGAAATAAAACATGCCGAATATCTTGAGAATGCCTTAGCACTTCCGAACACAGATGACTTTTACACTGCTATTCCAGACCTAAATCTACCGGATAGTAGCGGCTTAGACACCGCAGGTAAGACAGAGCGACTCAGATTTGAGATGGGTTTACTCCTCATCGAGACAGTAGTCTCGACGGTTGTACTAGTTGTACTACCAGTGGTAATAGGGGTTATGGGTGCACTTGTATGCAGATACACCGCTACATCGTGCACCCATAAGCCCGACCTGCGAGTAACTGCTGCGCAAAAAGTCTTGCTGCAGCAACATATTCCGTCCTCTGAACAAACAATCAAGTAACAATTTTACAGAGGAGTTAATTTATGCTTACTGCTGGAAAATTGAAAAAAGGTACGAGTCTTATCGAAGTAATGTTCGCTTCGTTAATTCTCCTGATTGTAATAACCGGAAACTCATATCTGACTGTTTACGGGAAAGGCCAGATTAGCCTGCGCGAAAATTATCGTTCAGCCCTTCAGTTAGCTACCCAGAAGTTAGAACAGGTAAAAGCGGACGACTATTATAACATACAGGAAGGCGAAACGAAGGAGAACTTCTCTTTAGGAAGTTTACCCTGCACTGTGAGCACACAAATACAAGACAGCAACTCATATAAAAACGTTATGACTATTGTTTGCTGGACGCAGATGGGAAAGCAGTGTGACGTGAGCCTGGTTACTTCCATCGCTCCTGAATAGGTGAACTCAATGAAAATAAAAAGGGAAACTCGTCTCCGCCGAAGCATGAAAGGTTTTACTCTGACAGAACTTGTCGTTTCGATTCCGACGGCTTTAATTGTGCTTTTAGCTTCCGGTATGGTTCTGGTAACGGGCCATGCATCCTGGGACAGCTCCTGGGAAAAAACAAATCTCCAAAGGGATGCTTCCTATGCTATGTTCAGGATAAGCCAGCATATCAAAGAAGGCACGTCAGCAGAGATGGAAGATGATGGTAAAGCTATAAAGATATACAAAGATACCGACGAGATGAGATTTTTTCTTGAGCAGGACAGTAACGACCTCAAATGCGAAATCGAAGGGCGACAGCCTGAAACTATTCTCAGCGGTATAGTGGAAGATTTGCAATTTAATGTTGACAATAACAAAGTAGGAATAAACCTCATGTTAAAAAAAGATAATTTAGAGACGCATCTTATCTCTGAAGCAATGATTCGAAATTATGGAAATTAATATAAGATGAAAATCAAAATCTTAAAATCAGAAAGTCGCCGACGCTCCAAATCTGCTGCGACGGAACGGGGCTTGGTACTCATTGCGGTTATATGCTTTACTGTCATCATTACTATCTTAGCTTTCTCTCTGCTCTCTTTAGCCGGGGGCGAGATAACAATGACTCAAAAGGATATTAATAAAACCAAGGCTTTTTATTTAGCTGAGGCAGGACTAAGCACATTGGCCACAAGATTGCACAACAATGAAACTGAAAACATCGAGGATACGGCCTTAGGAGAAGGATATTACAAGGTTGATATTTACCTCGATGAAAAAGGCCGTCCTTCTTATGCTATTTCAACCGGAAAGGTAAGAGGCCAAGAGAAAAGAATAAAGGTAGAAGTGTCATTTCTGGCTGCTTCCTATGAAAATGCTGTATATGCCAGTAACCTCGACGGAGAGCTGTGGGGGTTTTCTTTAAGAGGCAAAGGCGTGCCCAAATTTACAGGTGGGTTCACTGCCAGAGAGATAGGAGGCAGAGACATAATTAACGGAAATATATACATTAATGGGAATGTCGCTTTGTACGAAGAAAGCAGTGTTAATCCCTCGCCTCCGCCTAACGTCTACGGGATCAATGGCGATGTTGACGCCACCGGCAATATCGACATCCTCGACAGTGCCTCGATTTCCGGAGCAGCTCGAGAGGGTGTAGACCAAATTGAATCTCCGGACTTAGCCGGTATGAAATATGAAACAAACAATACGCATAACGTTAGCCAAATCTTTGCAGACGAAAACATTGATTCAGGATACCTGCCACTCGGTCATGAGCTGCGAGATGTCTTTATGAAAAATCCATCCGGCAGAAGCACCGAATGTGGCATTACGACAGGCGATGATTACTTTCTCGAGCCGGCCTCAGGCATTGTACCCGGAGGCCCCAAAAGTGGAGATACTCCCATTGATGTTGGTAATAACAGAGTCTATTATATTGACGGAGATTTGTGGGTACACAATACAGATACATACGGCTTCCTGATGGATGGAAAAGTAACAATCGTCGTGACGGGTGATATACACATCTTCGACAACCTGGAATACGCGGACTCCGAAAGCTTACTCGGCCTGGTAGCTCTTGGCAGGTATAACGAAGATTCAGGCGAGCTGGAAAGCGGAGGCAACATCTATTTCGGCGACCCGGTTGATGGGGTAATGTCCATCTTTTCAGCGATGATGTTTGCAGCCGATAGTTTCTTTTACAATACTGACGCCATCACTCACAGGTCAGCGGAACCTATATATGGTTTTTCCGTTTATGGCAATCTTAACAGTCTGAATCAAGTCTCTATCTACCGGGATTGGTACAACGATGACCAAACACATAAAGCCATGCCCGCATACTTCGACCCCAGCACCAGCCAATGGATAAGTATCGAGGATGGAAGCGCTCTGAGCTCGACCGAAATCAGCACCCTAAGGCATTATCAAATGACTGTTAATTATGACGACCGGGTTCGTACTCAACAACCGCCCGGCCTACCAAGAGGAGGAGGAAGCATATTTGCCGCACTAACAAACTGGGAAGAATTGCCATAAGGGCACCACTACAAAAGTGGATAAAACATGACAGATTTTTCCGGCAGATTGAAACTATAATGATGTTTGGGATGTGGTGGTGATGCCGCTGGAAATTATGCTTTTCCTTAACCGTTGTTATCTTCAAGTAATTTCCGCAGGTATGCGTTTTCCCGGCGGGTTGCTTCAAGGTCGAAAAGTTGATATTTGATGCATACCCGCAGGTAATCCAACGATTCATGCAGTTTATCGATGCTTTTTTCGAGTTTTTGGCGGTTGGCTTGTGCTCGTTCTGTAAGCTCTGCCAGTTTCTTGTATTGTGGGTCCGACGCCTCTCCGAACTCTCTGACTAACTCTTTAAGCTTATCTTCTAAGTTTGTATCGTCCATTCAAATCACCCCTAATTAAAAATGTCTCCGAATAACAAGTTACATTACCGCAAGAATCATACCCAAATGCCCGAAAATCAACCCTTTGCTAAATTTAATTCTTATTCGTAAGATACGGCCAATCAGACAGCACCATTGTATTGCCCATAAGTTTTATTTCTGCTTTGAAAATAGCAACTCTTGTGTGGGTTAAGACCACGAGTTGCAAAAAATCAACATTCTAACCTCGATTGAATTTTGCTTACAGACATAACAATTTTATTAAAAAACAGTTACGGCTAATGTTGATTTTCATAAACACCACCGTTGAGTTAAAGTGTCGGCCTCCGTTTATACGGCACAGCTTGTGTAAATTCCCAATTAAAATAGGACCAAATGGTCATTAACGGGAAAAAACGGGGAAAGAGGGGAAATCGTGGGCTTGGGGGGAAATCAAAATTCAATCATAACGTATTGTTAATGATATTGATGATTTTCTGAACGATGTCAGCGTGTCCCTGTTCTTCTTCGGCCATTCTTGCGAAAGTATCCCTTATCTGCTGCTGTTGTACATCGGACGAGTTGGCAATTTTGATATAGAGGTCCCTGGCGGTCAACTCAAAGTCCTTCATCATTTCCATTTCGCTGATGATTTCTTTTTTATTCTGGTTGTTTATCATCGCCATATTTTTGCATAAGTGCTAAGATTATTTTTCTGTGTTTTTCAGTATCCTCAATCAGGATGGTCAGATATTCCTGGATATTTTTAAATACATCCGGCTTTAGATTCTTCGGCCAGTATTTCTCATCCATATAGTCTCGATAGACACTGTTGCTAACCCTATCTTCCATATCGAGTGCTGAGGCAAGAAAATTGGCTATGATTTTTTCTCTTTTGCCTACCGGTTGACTTGTGTCATTGGTATTGATATCTTCCGCCATAACTATAAAATATCGGCTTTTAGCCGGTTCTGTCAATAATTTTAGTTACGTTACATAAGCAGGACAGGATTTAATATTTGATAATATATGCAGTTTTTGGTATCTTACGGCCAGATTTCGGGAAAAATAAAATTTGAAAGTGCTCTGCAGAAAACATTTAGAAGTGTCATTTCCGCCGTTAGGCATCCCGTGGAGAGCGAGCCGAAGGCCCGGCCTCGCCTACGGCGAGAGCCGAGGCGGGCGAGTCGAGACATCCCTCGACCTGGTTCGACTAGTTCGACTCTGCTCACTACTTGTTCGCTCACCACGGGTTGCTCGGGACAGGTCTGTTTTTTAATAGATTTCTCCGCTTCGTCCCTGCGTCTTCCTGTCGGAAGACAGAAGCAGGGGCTTCGGTCGAAATGACAACGAGTCTTTTCTACAGAGCAATTTGAAAGGAGATAATAAATGCAGGGGCAAAAAGAGCTTCATCCGGCGTTTATGCACAATTACTATCTGTTTCGCAAGAAGGTATTTAAGATATTCGGCGGGGCCTTCCAATGTAGCACGGCCATCTTGGCCGTGTTTTTCAATCACGGGCTGGAAGCCCGTGCTACAAATAGTATGTCGTTCTCTGCTCCTGAAGTTCCGATTGACCGCTGGCTGATAATTTCAGCAGGGATTCTTCTCGCCGCTATAGAAGGCAGACAGAATTAGTGCAATTTTTAACCGCGGATTGCGCGGATTACACGGAGTTTATTGGCCACAAAGACGCAAAGGCACAAAGAAAATAAAAGTGAACTAAAGTGAGCTAAAGTGAGCTAAAGTAAAAAATAATCCGAAACGTCAGGCACTCCAAACTTCAGGCACTTTACACTTTTTAAGGTCTTAGTGTCTTGATCCCGTTACGGCTTCGGCCTATGCCGAGACGAGTGGCAAAAATGCAGAGATTTTTGACGAGATACGGAGCACCCATGCTTTGCCCCGCCTTTGACAAGTAAGCTTTGGCTACGCAGGGCAGGCGGGCGACGAGACACGAATCCGCCGGGCATTTGGACGGGATTTTGGCTTTGACAGTGTTTGGAAAGTGTGGTTATGATTTTTATTAGTGTAAACAGCAGCCAGGGAAACTCTTTCGCAACTTAAAAAAATCTATTTTAATTTTGGGTTGTTAAGTTGGAAATGTTTAAAAGTGTTTCAGAAAGTATCAAATTGGAAATGTCGGCTATATTCTACCTGACAATACAATATTACACCTCAAATTGATACAGGAGCAGAAATATGAGAACTAGAACACAACTCCTCACATTGTCACTTATAATTCTTATCCTAATTAGCACAATCTTTTGCTGGATCAAATCTGCTCACTCTGGCTACAATCAGTACCTTGAGCAGCTCTCCGCATTAGCTGACGTAAACACTGTCTCTATTGAACTCATCATAGCACGCACGCCAGGTGTTCCCATCATTCCCGAACCGAACATAGAGTTTCAGGGAATTCGCGACAAACTAAACTCAGCCGGTATCGGTCTTACGTCGCCGATCATGCCCGGCTCCAATACTACCATATCTTCGCCCCCTTGTCTTCGCATAAGGACATACACTCATTACTTCACTATGGGCGATCCTTATGCCTTCCATATACAACTCGCTATTGCAAGACCAGTGACAATACCCTCTGTCGCAGAAACTCCGTTCTACGCAGAAGTCTGGCACAGCAAAGCAGATATGGGTTTCGCATCCTTAGAGGAAGTGAACGACAGGATCAATAAGGCAATCCTCAGCCAGATAACCTCCCTTGTTAATGCTGTCAAACAGGCAAGAAAGCAGCAAGCGCAAAGTTCCGAAGACTCGGCATACCCCTCAACGAAACCGTCGAGTGGAAAATAATTATTGAATTTCAGCAGGGATTCTTTCTGCCGCCATAGAAGGCAGCCAAGAATAATTGGCCTTTTAATTAGAATAATGTTTTGGAGACAAATATATGAAAATCACAGCCCGAATGACAAAGGATGGGGTGGAAAGAGAAATTGATTTTCAAGGAGCTGCTCTACCTGATGGACGTAAAATCGAAGACATACTAAACGAGAATGAACAGTTGAAATGCAATGTTAATAATCTCTCAAAGAAGTTAAAAGAAACCTCCTCGATATTGACTGTTCTAGTTCCCAACAGGATTGTTCGTATGGTTATTGAGGTAATTCTAATTATCGCAGGTATCATAGGAATATTTATGCTCTTCATTTAGTGCTATGGGTGATAGCTGATTTGGTTGTGGCCTATATAGTCTTTTCTATTTCGCTTTTTATTTTATTAAGCAAATTTATCGCTTCAATCGGTATTAAATTTTCAAAGCACCCGGTTTATTTTCATTGCTGGCGGTAATACTTCATAGCTTCGGGCATCAGATTTTCGATGTCCCGAATCCTGGTCGAATCGGCGGGATGTGTGCTCAAAAGCTCCGGTGGAGCAGCGCCTTTTTTCGCAGCGGCCATTCTCTGCCAGAAGCCTATTGCCTCGTTGGGATTGTAGCCGGCCATCGCCATAAATATCAGGCCCAGATGGTCGGCTTCGCTTTCGTGCTTTCTGCTGTACGGAAGCAGGATTCCGACCTGCGTTCCTATGCCGTAGGAGCGCATAAAGAGGTCCTGTGTTTGTGCCGGCCTGCTTTCCATGGCTTTTGATAGTGCCACACCTCCCATTTCAACGATAAGACCCTGTGTCATTCTTTCGGAGCCGTGCCTCGCGAAGGCATGCGCGATTTCGTGCCCCATCACCACTGCCAGTCCGGCTTCCGTCTGGGCCACCGGCAACAGGCCGGTATAGACGACCGTCTTTCCTCCCGGCATAGCCCATGCGTTTATATTAGGGTCTTCAATGAGATTGAATTCCCATTTGTATCCTTTTAGCCGGTCTTCCATGCAGTTTTTTTCACAGTATTGCTCTATGGCTTTTTGAATCCTGCCGCCGACACGCTTGACCATCTGGGTCTGCTGGGCATTGGTGCTTAGCTTGTGCTGCGAGATAAATTCGCTGTAGGACTGAAAACTCATCGAATTCATCATTGAATCGGGAACAATATTGAATTGTTTTCTGCCGGTGATTTCGACCTGCGTGCAGGAAGAAAGCAACAGCATAGAGCCACACAAAATAATCAGCCGCAATTTAAGGGACGGTCTCATGGCATTGCCCCCTTTCTTCTTTATTTTTCGTCGATTTCGTTTTTTATCTGATTCAGCAAGTTTATTGCCTCGATGGGAGTAAGGTTATTCACGTCCATCGAGGATAGTTTCTCCAAGACGGTTTTGTGTTTTTGGACGAAGAGAGCGTCTTTGTCTGGTTCTTTTGTCTTGTGTTTTGATAAGTGCGAGCCGGTGGCCTCTTTGGCGAAGGCCGATTCCAGCTCTTCCAAAATTTCCTTCGAGCGTTCGAGGATGGGTTTCGGCACGCCGGCAAGTTTGGCTACGTGGATGCCGTAAGATTTGTCCGTCCCGCCGGGTAAAATCTTGTGCAAAAAGACGACCTCATCGGCCCATTCACGAACGGCTACGTTGCAATTCTTAACATTAGTAAACAGTTCCGCCAACTCGGTCAGCTCGTGATAATGCGTGGCAAAGAGCGTTCTACACTTTAGTTTGTTAGCAATATGCTCTGTAATCGCCCAGGCCAAGGCAAGGCCGTCATAAGTGCTGGTGCCTCTGCCGACCTCGTCAAGAATCACCAGCGACTTATCGGTAGCGTTGTTGAGGATATTGGCGGTCTCAGTCATCTCGACCATAAAAGTAGATTGGCCCCGGACCAATTCATCGGAGGCGCCTACTCTGGTGAAGATTCTATCAACAATTCCTAACTCTGCATCTTTAGCAGGGATAAATGAGCCGGCCTGGGCCATTAAAACCAAAAGGGCGACCTGTCTTATATAGGTGCTCTTTCCGCTCATATTCGGCCCAGTTACAAGCAGAATGTCACCTGTCTTATTGCCCCCTAAGGGGCAGGCAAGCTCGATATCGTTGGGCACAAATTCTGGGCCGAGCAATTCAGCCAGGACGGGATGTTTGCCCTCATTGATAATAAGCTCGGTACCATTGGTCATTTTTGGCCGGATGTAGTTTCGCCTTTTTGCCAGATAGGCAAAGGCAGAAAGACAATCGCACTGGGCAACGGTATCAGCGAGGGCCTGCAGACGGCTGACATACTGAGCGGCCTGCCGGCGGACGTCTTCAAAAAGCTTCTGCTCCAATTCGAGGGCCTTTTCATCGGCGCTTAGGGCCTGCGTTTCGTAATCTTTCAATTGCTCGGTGATGTAACGCTCAGCATTTTTGATTGTCTGCTTGCGGACATAATCGGCGGGCACTTTATCCGCAGACGAGTGATTTACTTCGATATAGTAGCCGAAGACCCTATTGTAACTGATTTTCAGATTGCCGATTCCGGTCCGCTCTGATTGCTCTTTTTGATAGTTTCGCAGCCAGCTTTGGCCGTCTTTGGAAATCGAGCGCAGGCGGTCAAGTTCTTCGGAAAATCCGGCTTTAATCACGCCGCCATCGCGAAGATGCGAAGGACAATCAGGCCGGATTGCAGATTCAAGCAGAACTGCCAATTCGTCCATCGTGCTCCGGCAGGCTCCGCCCTGACGAGTGCTGTCACATCGGCCGGCAAGCTGAACGAGAAGGTCAGCTGAGAATTTCTGCAGAATGTCTCGCAGCTGTGGTATCTGCCGAAGCGTGTTTGCAAGGGCGAGCAGGTCTCTTGGAGTTGCGCGGAAGGTGCTGATGCGGGCTGCGATTCGCTCAGTGTCGGCAATCAAGGAAAGCAATTTGCGAATATCAGCCAACCGGCTATCGGCCTCTTTTAATTCTGCGACAGCATCCTGACGCAACTCGATGGCACCGAGTTCGCACAAAGGCATACACAGCCAGTACCTTAGCATTCGGCTGCCCATAGCGGTTATTGTCTCGTCGAGGCAGTCCAGAAGCGAGCCGGCTTTGCTCTCGGTGCGAATGGTCCGCAGGATTTCCAGACTGCGAAGAGAGGTCTGGTCGATTTGCAGAAATTTTTGCCGCTCGACTTTTTTCAGATTTTGTATGTGGCCGAGCGTGGTCTTTTGCGTTTCGTTTAGGTATTCAATGATGGCTCCTGCCGGCGGTATGAGTCCGTCATCGTCGTCACCGATACCGAAGCCCTCGAGTGTGGCGGTACCGAAATGCTTTAGCAAACGCTGCCTTGACTGGTATGGGTCGAAATACCAGGCAGGCCGTTCCGTTATGATGGCGTTTGTGAGCTGGGTGATGTCTCTTGCAAGTTTTTTCATCTCTGCTTCAAACAGCTCGCCGCGTCTATCGGGCAAAAGGCACTCAGCAGGTGATAGGCGCAGTAGCTCATCAAGCAGCTTATCTTCCGGCAGTTTCTGGACGGAAAAATGGCCGGTTGAAATATCAACCCAGCTAATTGCGGCGTTGGCCTTATTGCCGAGATTGACCGCGCAGAGGAAATTGTCTTCTTTGGCGTCGAGCAGGTTGTCATCGGTGAGAGTTCCGGGGGTTACGATTCGAACGATGTCACGCTTAACAACACCCTTTGCTAATTTTGGGTCTTCGACCTGCTCGCATACGGCGACTTTATAGCCGGCCTGAAGCATTTTCTTTAGATACCCTTCGACAGCATGATAAGGTACACCGGCTAAGGGTATGGGATTATTGCCTTTACTTCTGCTGGTTAGCGCCAGGCCGCAAACCTTCGAGCAGGTTTTGGCGTCTTCGTAGAAGGTCTCGTAGAAATCGCCCATGCGAAAA
>CAZZHL010000022.1:0-14309 GCA_964653945.1 uncultured Pirellulales bacterium | reverse complement strand
TCCAAGGATATCCGAGTCTATGCGATTGCGCCGGGATTCTTTCTGACGGAACAGAATCGGTTCCTGTTGACTGATGAAAAGAGCGGGAAGCTAACTCCTCGTGGCAAGATAATCATCGACCATACGCCGATGGGAAGGTTCGGTGAGCCGGAGGATTTGATTGGGACTGTTATGTGGTTGTTGAGCGATGCGGCGAAGTTTGTCACGGGAGTTGTGGTTCCCATTGATGGCGGATTCTCAGCTTTTAGCGGGGTCTAGTTCGTCGTGCGTTGTGCGTATTGCGTGATGCGTTGGGAATGCAACTGCAGAAAGCAAGTGAGATAATTAGGAGAAGAAGATGGTTGATTCTGATCCGGCAAGACCTCTGAAGCAATTTAATCCTAAACAGCAATTCTTCGTCGGTATCGATTCGGACGGCTGTGCATTCGATACGATGGGAATCAAGCAGCGGGAGTGTTTTTGTCCGTGGCTGATTGGTTATTTCGGTTTGCAGCCGGTAGCCCAGGCGGTGCGCGAGTGCAAGGAATTTGCAGATTTGTTTTCCAAAACGCGAGGCGGCAACAGGCATAAAACAGCCAAAAGAATAATCGCAGAGCTTCTACCGAGTCATCCTATGGTCAAAGCAAGAAATTTTAAGGTCCCGCAATACCCACACTATTTTGCATGGGTCGATGACCCAAACAGCTTGCTCAGCAATGACGGTTTGAAACGCGCAATTGCCAAGACAACGGACGATAAGGCCAAAGCTGAATTAGAGCTTGCACTCGCCTGGAGTGAGCGGGTCAACTGGTCAATAGCAGAAATTGTCAAGGGAATGCCGCCATTTCCCTATGTGCGGGAAAGCTTGGAGGAAATTCAGCCGTTAGCGGATGTTATCGTGGTCTCAGCCACGCCGAATGAGGCACTTAGGCGGGAGTGGGAAGAGCACGATATCGCCAGGTACACGGAAGTTATAGCCGGCCAAGAGATGGGCACTAAGGCCCAGCACCTCGAATACGCTGCTAAAGGCAGGTACGAGAAAAATCATATCCTGATGGTCGGTGACGCCCCGGGAGATATGAAGGCAGCCATGGCGAACGATGCCCTGTTTTATCCGATTAATCCTGGAAATGAAATAGCCTCGTGGAAGAGATTTCATGATGAGGCGTTTGATAAATTCGTCAACGGCGAATACGCCGGCGAATATGAGCAGAAACTAATTGCTGAATTTGACACATACCTGCCGGAAGAGCCTCCGTGGAAAAAATAAAATACTTGAAGATGATAATTGAACGACAAAATAAAAATGGTTTCATTGATAATAAAGAAGTTTCTGAGGCAATAGCGGAGTTCTTTGAGCAAAATGACTACACAGGCAAAAAAATTCTGCTGATAATTCCTGACAATACCCGTTCAGGACCGGTTGGTGACATATTCAAGAGCGTTTACGATTGTATAGGCCAAAAAGCAAAAACCATCGATTGCTTAGTTGCACTTGGGACCCATCAGCCGCTAACGGAAGAGCAATTCTGCAAGAGACTGGTGATTGCGCCTCAGCAGCGCAAAGGTGAATACGCATCGGTAAAATTTTTCAACCACGAATGGGAAAAGCCGCAAACCTTCACATCTATCGGAAAAATCTCAGCCGATGAAATCGAGCAGCTCAGCGGCGGCCTTTTTTGTGAAGAAGTTGATGTGGCTATCAACAAATTGCTCTTTGAATACGATGAGTTTTTTATATTAGGCCCTGTTTTTCCTCACGAAGTTGTGGGCTTTTCCGGCGGTCATAAATATATCTTCCCCGGAATCGCTGGAGAAAAAATCATAAACTTCTTTCACTGGCTTGGTGCTGTGCTCACAAATCCGGTTATAAACGGCAATATCTGGACTCCGACGCGAAATGTAGTTGAAAAGGCGGCTTCGTTTATAAAAATGCCGCATAAATTGTTCGCCATAGTTCCCGTCCTTTTTACCACAGAGAACGCCGAGCCCGCCGATAAAAAAACAAATAAAAAAGAATGGATTCCTGCTTCTGCAGAAATAACAATATTAAAAAGCTCTGCGGTCTCTGCGAACTCGGCGGTTAATTCCTCCTCCAGGCTCAAGGGGATATTCATCGGCGACTGTACAGAAACGTGGGAAAGGGCAGCCGAATTATCAAAGGACGTCCATATTATTTACAAGGATAAACCTTATAAAACTGTTTTGGGAATTGCACCGGAGATGTACGACGATTTATGGCTGGCCGGCAAGGTGATGTATAAGCTCGAACCAGTTGTCGCAGACGGCGGCACGCTGATTATATACGCTCCGCATATAAAAGAGCTCTCTTGTACTCACGGCAGATTTATCGAGAAAATCGGTTATCATACACGCGATTATTTCCTGAACAGGATGGACAAATTCAGCGATATCCCAAGAGCGGTTATCGCGCACTCGACGCACGTCAAAGGCATCGGTACATATATCGATGGCGACGAAAAAGCGAGAATCAACGTTGCGCTTGCGACCGGAATAAGCAGAGAGCTCTGCCGAAAGGTCAATCTCGGGTTTATGGAGCCGGGCCATATTGAAGTACGCAATTTTGAAAATAAGGAGAACAAGGGTATTTTAGTTGTTCACAACGCCGGAGAAACACTTTATAGATTATCCAGTGGATATATACCAACGATTTCAAACGAGTAGAAACATTAACAAAATGGAGATAGATATATGGCACAAGCGGATTCGACACTTCGACAAAGCTCAGTGCAGGTAAACTCACCGCAGGCAGATATCGGCCTGATTGGTCTGGCGGTTATGGGTGAGAATCTCATCCTTAATATGGAAAGCAAGGGCTTTACGGTCGCCTGTTTTAACAGGACCATCTCGAAGGTGAATGATTTTATCAACGGCAGGGCCAAAGGCAAGAACATCATCGGCTGCAAATCAATCGAAGAGTTTGTCGCAAATCTAAAAAAACCGCGCAAGGTAATGCTGATGGTAAAGGCAGGTCAGCCGGTCGATGATTTTATCGAAAAGCTCCTGCCGCATCTCGAAGATGGTGACATTATTATCGACGGCGGCAACAGCCATTTCCCAGATACCATCCGCCGAACCGAGTATATCGAAAGCAAGGGCAAACTTTATATCGGCACAGGCGTGTCCGGCGGAGAAGAGGGTGCGATTCGAGGACCATCGATGATGCCCGGCGGCTCGCCTGCCGCCTGGGAGCACGTCAAGCCCATCTTCCAGGCCATTTGCGCAAAGACACCCGAAAATGAACCCTGCTGCGACTGGGTCGGTGAAAATGGGGCCGGCCACTTTGTAAAAATGGTTCACAATGGCATCGAATATGGTGATATGCAGATGATATGCGAGGTATATCAGATGATGAAGCAGGGCCTCGGGATGACCAATCAGCATATGCACGAGGTTTTCGCCGAGTGGAATAAAGGCGAGCTTAATTCGTATCTTATCGAGATAACGCGGGACATCCTCGCCTACAAAGACGAAGACGGCAACGAAGTAATCGACCTTATCCTTGATACGGCAGGCCAGAAGGGCACGGGTAAGTGGGCCGGCATTGAGGCCTTAAATCTTGGCCAGCCGCTGACACTGATAGGCGAAGCCGTTTTTGCCCGGTGTCTGTCGGCATTAAAAGAAGAACGTGTTGCTGCGTCCAAAGTCCTCAAGGGGCCGAGGGCTAAGTTCAAAGGCGACAAAGATAAATTCATCGAAGATTTGCGAAAGGCGCTTTACGCCTCAAAAATCGTAAGCTATGCCCAGGGCTATCAGCTAATGCGTGCAGCGGCGAAAGAATACAACTGGAACTTAAACTACGGCGGCATCGCCCTTATCTGGCGGGGCGGCTGCATCATTCGCTCGGTCTTCTTAGGTAAAATAAAGCAGGCCTTTGATAAAAATCCAAATCTCGAAAATCTGCTGCTTGACCCCTTTTTCAAAAAAGCTGTTCAAAAAAGCCAGAGTTCCTGGCGGCGCGTTGTTAATACCGCGGTAAAGCTCGGTATTGCGATGCCGGCTATGAGCTCAGCCCTTGCTTTTTACGATGGTTATCGAAGCGGCCGGCTGCCTGCGAATTTATTACAGGCTCAGAGGGATTACTTCGGTGCGCATACTTACGAGCGGGTTGACAAACCGCGAGGTGAATTTTTCCATACAAACTGGACCGGTCACGGCGGGCAAACCAGCGCTTCAACGTACACGGTCTAACTTAATTTGAATTTTGCTAAAGCGCATTTGAGCATGCTTGAGGTCTTCTTATGAGAATATTTGAAAAAGGTCTTGATAGTAATTGTATCCGTCAGGCATATTTGGTATCTTGGGCGGAGAAAGATCAAGGCCATAAGAAAAAGTTCAAAATGCTCTGTAGAAAAGAACCCCGGTCATTTCGACCGAAGCGTCCTTAAGGGACGCGAAGTGGAGAAATCTATTAAAAAAACAGATTTCTCGACTCGCTTTTCGGCTCGCTCGAAATGACATCGATTGTGTTATCTACAAAGCGAATTCAAAACTAAGGAAAGATGCCATGTATAAGATTTTTATGCTGATTGCTTTGCCGGTTATAGCAGTTGCGTGGCTCGCATACGTGCTCTGGGAACGAAAGATGCGAATTGAGGAAAAGAAACGGCCAAGACAGGTATCACAACGGCTGCAAAAAACCAGAAGCGAAATGGCTGACTGGGCCCAGAAAATGGCACAGTTCAAAAAGCCCGCCCACAAACCCGACCAAAGCGAAAACAATACGTAGCACGGCCATCCTGGCCGTGGCAGCACGGGCTGGAAGCCCATGATACTCAGTAGGAGCAAAAATGGCTGAGCAGTTTTTAACGGAAGATTTTCTCCTGCAAACCGAAACCGCAAGGACCCTTTATCACGAACACGCTGAAGAAATGCCTATCTACGACTATCACAGCCATCTGCCGGCTGACCAAATCGCCTCCGACCATCGCTTCGATAATATCACACAGGCCTGGCTTTACGGCGACCATTACAAATGGCGGGCAATGAGAGCCAACGGTATTGCGGAAAAATATATCACCGGTGATGCCGACGATTATGAAAAGTTTGAGAAATGGGCAGAAACCGTCCCATATTGCCTGCGAAATCCGCTTTATCACTGGACGCATCTTGAGCTTAAGCGTTATTTCGGCATCGATGACAAACTGTTGGGCCCTGATACTGCAAAAGAGATTTACGAGACCTGCAGCGAAAAGTTGAGAACGCATCAGTTTAGTGTCCGCAATCTCCTACGCAAAATGAATGTAAAACTTCTCTGCACTACGGAGGACCCCCTCGATTCGCTGGAACATCATAAAAAAATTCGAGAAGACGGCTTTGAAATCAAGGTCCACGCTGCGTGGCGTCCAGATAAAGCGATGGCTGTTGGAGACCTTTGTGCTCTGAACGCATGGATTGATAAACTTGAGATGCTTTGTAACCTCGAGATAGTTAACTTCCGTTCATACATTACAGCAATCCGCCTGCGTCATTACTACTTCCATGAAAACGGCTGTCGGCTCTCTGACCACGGCTTAGAAACCGCCTACGCGGAAGATTATACCGAAAGCCAAATCAATAAGATAATTGACAAGATAAGGTCCGGTAAAGAGCTGGACGGCTCAGAGCGTCTCAAATTCAAATCGGCAATGATGTTTGAATTCGCTTTGATGGATTACGAATCCGGCTGGGTCCAGCAGCTTCATATTGGGACATTGCGGAACAACAACACACGAATGCTCAAAAAACTTGGGCCTGATACCGGCTTTGATTCAATTGGTGATTTTGAGATAGCCAGGCCGTTAGCCAGGTTTCTCGATTCGCTCGATAGAAATAACGAGCTGCCAAAAACCATTCTGTACAACCTGAATCCACGGGACAACGCCCTATTTGCCACTATGGTCGGCAATTTTCAGGATGGCACTACAGAAGGCAAAATTCAGTACGGCTCGGCGTGGTGGTTCCTCGACCAAAAGGACGGTATCCAGGAGCAGCTGACCGTGCTTTCCAATATGGGGCTTTTGAGCCGGTTTATTGGGATGTTGACGGATTCAAGGAGTTTCCTGTCGTATCCGAGACACGAGTATTTCCGCAGGATACTCTGCAATCTGTTTGGTAATGATGTTGAAGCCGGATTTTTGCCGAAAAACCTTGATTTTCTGGGGAAAATGGTCGAAAATATCTGTTTCAACAACGCTAAAAGCTACTTCCCAATGGAGCTACATTAGCCTGCAAGCAGCATTTTTGCTTAAAAAAACCCCGAAATTTAAAGAATTTTCTTGTAATTTTGGGCGATAAGAGATAATATATAAATGCATCGGATTGCGAGCAAAATGACAAGGAGTGTGGGTTCCAAAGCATTATTTAACTATCGTGTGTAAATATGCGAAGTGCTGGAAGAGGTTTTACACTGATTGAATTAATGGTCGTGATTCTCATCATCAGCATCCTGGTTGCAGTGGCAATTCCGATTATTCACCGCCAAGTTTATGCTTCCAAGTGGTCGGAGGGAAAATCGATGATGGGTACTATATCAATCTCAATAAAGGCATATTGCGCTGGAATAGGCACGGTCACACCGCCGCAAAGTCTTTGGCTTGATGATGCGAATAGTCTGGGATTTGCAAAGGGCGATTTGACCGGCGCATTCTTCGATGACAATGACTTTTCTTTCAACGTAACGGGTATAGATCCACTGACATACATTATTACCGCTACGAAGCCAGGTTTGTTCCCTCCGCAGTATCAATTAGACGATGAAGGCCAGTGGACGTTGCCGTAAATCCTGTTAGTTCTATGGACTCCTGCACAGCATCCTGCCGTAAGGCATCCCTTACGGGACTTACGGGATTACGGAGAAAGCTCAGGTTTGCCCAGTTAGAGATAATTTTTCCAACGGGGTAAAAGCAAGCCTTATTTAACTATAGTGTGTAAATATGCGAACCGGAAGAGGTTTTACACTGATTGAATTAATGGTCGTGATTCTCATCATTAGCATCCTGGTCGCAGTGACAATTCCGATTATTCACCGCCAAGTTTATGCTTCCAAGTGGTCGGAGGGAAAATCAATGATGGGTACTATATCGCACGCAATAAGGTTATATTGCGCAGGAGAAGGCACAATTGCGCCACCGCAAAGTCTTTGGCTTGATGATGCGAATAATCTGGGATTTGGAAGGAGCGATTTTGACGGTGCTTACTTTGATGGCAATGACTTTTCTTTTAACGTAACAAGTACAATTCCACCGGTGTTCACCATTACTGGTACGAAGGCCAATTTGTACCCTACGCAGTATCAATTAAACGAGCAAGGCCAGTGGACGACACCGTAAACCCCGTTAGAAAGCGAAAAGAAAAAGTTTCTAATGGGATGAACACTGATTAACCTTAATCTTTCTAACGGGGTAAAAGCGAGCCTTAGAACCAACTCAGAGAAACCCTGCCATAGTTTTAAGAGAACTAATTATTGACAAACAGCGGCTTTTGCTTGATAATTGGTGTATAAGGTACGAGTAATAAGATGCTGATTATCAGGGTCGGTGCCCGAGTGGCTAAAGGGGATGGGCTGTAAACCCATTGGCGTAAGCCTACGTAGGTTCGAATCCTACCCGGCCCATTTCAATTTCCCAAATGCGGTGTGACTCACAGGACCCAGGAATGCAATATAATAAGTTCGCCAAGCTCCGGTAAAAGCAGATTATTCCTCTTTCTTTGGCTTAATTAGTCCTTTAAGGGCATCTGTTGCTGTTTTCCCGATATCCTTTCCCGTTTCTATTGCTTCTTTACCCACATATTCTCCGGTCTTTAGGATTTCGCCGCCTTGTCCAAGCAAAGTGCCGGTTAAATCTCCAACTCTCTTGAGTTCCGATGCTAAAGAGCCAACTATTTCTTTTGGCAGCACGCCGGCTCCTTGTTCAGCAATCCCGGTTGTAATAGCTAACATAATCTTGCTGGATAAAGCAGCAGTATTTAACTTGTTATCACTGCCCAGGTTGGTCATTTTGATTGGCGCAAGTTTTAGCGTTAGAGTGTCTGCTTTTCCGGGAATGGGCAGCAATTTCACGTTGACTGTTATATTGGTGATTTCAAGATTATCTATATGCAGTTTTTTCCCGGATGGCTCAGACGGTTGTTTATCCTTGCTGGGGATTGCCTTTATAACTTCATTAATATTGTTGGAAAGACCTTTCTGTTCGAGGAAAACATTTGCGCCGTCGAGCCTGATTTCTCTTATTTTGACCTCATCGCTTAAAAGGGACTTTATGTTAACTGCAATTTTGGCATCTTTTAGTTCAAGTAGTTTCGTATGCTGGTAGTTAGGAGGATTGTTAATTACGAGATTTTGCAAGCTGAGTTTTCCGCCCAAAATCGAAAGGTCCACATCGCTCACAGTCACTGCTACATTCAAGGTTTTTGTTGCGGCAGTCTCTATCCCTGTCTTCAATGCCTGATTGCCAAAGAGATGAACTAAAGCAACGACAACAATGACCAGGACAATAATTACAAACAAAATACCATAGACGATTTTAAGTGGAGTTTTCATTGTCTCTTCCTTCTTATAGTTTTGTAATAAGTTCTTTGTCAGCCATTACAAAAGAGCAGTATAGTGCACAGCAGCACAGGCAGGTATTGTATAGATTTCTTCATCTATATTGCCTCCTTATAGGAGCATCTTATTTTAATAATTGATTTGGCTTTAGATTTTCAGGTCGGAGGTATCGCCACCTTTTTCTTTCAGCTTATTGTAATATATCATAAGCTTCTCACTAAGTGCTGACATAGATTTATTTATATTACTTATCTCTGCCTGTATTTCTTTTGCTTCGGCACCCATCATTTCAGCAACTGGAATATCTTTAAGTTTGGCAACCAGCTTGTCAACCTCACCCTTTTTGGCTACAATAGCGTTTTTGTACTCTTCAGCCATTGCCTGCAGCTGGCTGGCGTCCATCTTCTCAGCTTCTGCTTTAACCTCACTGATTGGCTTATTCTCGTCGGCCTTTGAGCTGCATCCAAGTAAAACCAGTGAGCACAGTGCAAGCAAAGCACAAATTGTCATTCCTTTTACAGTTCTCATTTTCAATCCTTTCGAATATTTAATTAGATTACCGAAACCAGTGTTAAATTATATACTTTCTCTTACTATTTTTGCGCCGGCGGGATTTAATTTTTCTTCGATTTTTTCATAGCCGCGGTCGATGTGATAGACCCTGTTGACGGTCGTGGTTCCTTCGGCGGCCAATCCAGCCAAAACCAATGCTGCTGAGGCCCGCAGGTCCGAAGCCATTACCGGGGCAGCTATTAATTTTTTTACGCCGGCTACAATAATGGTCGGCCCTTCCTTTCGCAAATCGGCTGCCATTCGGCTTAACTCAGCAACGTGCATAAATCTGTCGGGAAAGATTTTTTCAATTATGATGCTATTACCCTCGGCAAGCGATAAAAGGGCCATAAACTGCGCCTGCAAATCGGTAGGAAAGCCCGGATATGGCTGGGTGGTAATATCAGTCGGCTTTATGGAACCATTGCGAGCAATTATACATCCGTCATCGGTTGCCTCAATCGTTACGCCGATACCTCTTAATTTGTCCACAACGGCCATCATGTCATCGAGACGGCAGTTGTGCAGCTGTAATTGGCCTGCTGTAATAGCAGCGGCGACCATAAATGTTCCGGCCTCAATTCTGTCCGGAATTACCTCGTATTCGGCTGGGCGTAACTGCTTAACTCCTTCAATGACCAGTCGAGGTGAGCCGATGCCCGTTATCTTTGCGCCCATCTTATTGAGGTAGTTTGCCAGGTCGCCCATTTCTGGTTCGCAGGCAGCTGATTCGATAACAGTTCGGCCCTTTGCTACGGTTGCGGCTGTGAGGACATTTGCCGTACCGAGCACGGTCGAACCGAACGGTCCGCCCATGAAAATTTCCTTGCCTGTCAAACCACTTTTTGCTTCGGCTATAACATAGCCATTTTTAGTATGGATTTTTGCGCCAAGTTCCTGTAGTCCTCTTAGGTGAATATCAATCGGTCTGTATCCAATCGCGCAGCCACCGGGCAGTGACACCTCTGCTCTGCCGCAGCGAGCAAGCAGCGGGCCGAGTATACAAATACTGGCCCGCATCCTGCGGACGATTTCGTAGTCCCCCACAGGATTATCAATTACCGTCGAATCTATACGCAAATCGTCGTCATCGTTCCTGGTTACTTTACAGCCCAGCTCTTCGAGCAATTGACTACACACAGAAATATCAGAAAGATGCGGTATTGCTGAGAGGACCGATTTGCCGCCGGCCAAAATAGTTGCAGCCATTATCGGCAAAGAGGCGTTCTTCGAGCCGTTCACGGTAACGCTGCCGGAAAGTCGAACAGGCCCTTCAATCCGGAATATATCCATAATCTATTATCCTTGAAAAGATACAGATAATTTAATACAAGAGGGCTTTAGTTTCAAGCCCCTTTAGAAGTTATTGCACAGTCTAATGGGGCAAGGCTCTTAAAAAGATTGAAACGATGAGTATTTCTGAGATTATCGAACAATTTGATAACATCATAAGCATACCAGAGATTATCATTTGCCTGGCGGGACTGGTGTTATTGGCTTATTGGTTGCTAAGGACATCTCTGGGCATAGGTGCTTTATCCGACTCGGCACCTCGTCGAAATAATATGCCCCTTTATCTTCCATTTATCCCCTTTTTTATCTGGTATGGTATTGTTTCGCTTGCAATATCAGTTACAGGATGGCTTCTACCCGATTTGCCTGATTGGCAAATCGCCTTCCGGGACAATCTTATTCTCTGTATTGGAGCGATACCGACAATAGCTGTAATTGTTTTTTTAGCCAGGGCCAGTTTTGCCCGCGGGTTGAAAGGATTTGGCTTGAATGTAAAAACAATCCACAGGGATTTTTTTGCTGCTGTTGTAAATCTGTTGTCAGTTTGGCCGCTGGTGGTGGCAGCGATAATTATAACGATATTTTTCGGGAAGCTTATCTGGGGGCCGGATTTTATTTTAGAGCCTCACGAGGAGCTAAAAACGATAACAGAATACACCCAGCTGTCGCTGAAAGTTTTGATTATCGTTACTGCGGTCGTAGTAGCGCCTGTGCTTGAAGAGATGCTTTTCCGCGGCCTGTTCCAGACAGTGATACGCTCCTATCTTTCGGACTCGTCCGACAAGTCGGATTTCGGATTTCGGATTTCGAGTTTCCGATGTCGTCAATCGGCATGGCTTGCAATTTTCCTAAGCTCCGGATTATTCGCGATAGTACACGCGAACGCGGGACACTGGCCGGCATTATTTATGTTGGGGTTGTGTCTGGGCTATTCGTATGAAAAGAGCGGCTCGTTGCTTCGGCCTATATTTATCCACTGCTTTTTCAATGCCATTGCTATAGTAGCGGTCTTAGCGTAGCATGGGCTTCCAGCTCATGCGGACACGGGCAGGATGCCCGTGCCACCTTGAAAGGGGAAAAGTCCCATAATTTTCTTGACAAATGTGTCTGATTGCAGTAAATAAATGTATAAACCCCGTTAGTTCTAAGGACTCCTTATGGAGAAAACTCAGGTGGAGTTTTCGCCTCTGCGGGATGGGCGTGCTTTCTAACGGCGGTAAACCCCGTTAGAAGTCGCTGACATTAGCGGGAGAATGCAGAACGGAGCTTTTTTTCTAACGGGGTAAAGCGTTCGTCCTTCGCAGTAGCCCCCGACAAGTCGGGGCTGCTACGGAGAATGGAACGGGAAATATTGCGAGAGCAGATGTTGCGAGACAGCCGTTACTGTTTTTCCGCCATTTTGGCTAAAAAAATGCGGTTTTTTTGTGAGAAATGAGATAATCTTTAAAAAATATAAATTTTTCAGAAAAAAATTGTAACGTTTTTGTGCATTTGTGGACTTTATACTTTAGAGACCATTTGATTTGGCAGGTTCAGGTGCGTGTCTGAGCCGTTGTAATAATTTTGATATACAATTTGAAAGATGGAACAGAAGTGCTATTTTGCGCATCTTTATTATGTGTCGTTGTAATAATTTTGTCATACACTTTGAAAGGGCGAGATATGAGAAAAAGAGTCTGAAAGCATTTATTTGTGTTGTGTCTGTTAATGATTTTTAGGGTGAAAATGTATAAATAATTCGGTTTTGGGGGAAATTAGCCACGAAAAGCCTGCCCTGAGCGAAGTCGAAGGGGCACAAAATGAAAAGAGCCACCAAGACACTCATCCTTCGCAGTAGCCCGCCTACGGCGGGATTGCTACGGAGAACGGACTAAGGCACAGAGAAGTTAATAATTAAAAATTAAAACTTCGTGGCTTGGTGCCTTAGTGGCATGAAATTTGAAAGGGCGAGATATGAGAAAAGGAGTCTGAAAGCATTTACTTAGTTTGTTGTGTCTGTTAATGATTTTTAGGGTGAAAATGTATAAATAATTCGGTTTTGGGAGAAATTAGCCGCAAAGAGGCACAAAGAAGTTAAAAATTAAAACTTTGTGTCTCGGTGCCTTTGTGGCAAAAATTAAGGAGACAAAAATGTCAAAGAAAAAGTCAATTTTATTACTAATTATTTTGTTTAGCTGCATTTGCGGCTCAGCAGAGGCAAAGACCATTTATGTGGATGCCAGTGCATCCTCATGCGGGGACGGCCTAAGCTGGGTAACGGCTTATAAGTATCTGCAGGATGCTCTGGAGGACGCAAATGCATCCCCTGATTGTAATATCTATGTGGCTGAGGGGACGTATAATCCGGACCAAAATTGTGCAAATCCCGGCGGCACGGGCGACCGGATGGCTACGTTTCAGCTTATCAACGACGTGGCTATCTACGGCGGATTTCCAACCGGTGGATGCGCTTGGAATGACCGCAACTGGGATATGAATGAAACTATTCTCAGCGGTGACCTGCTCGGCAATGATGTAGTGGTCGCCGACCCCTGCGAATTGCTCAATGACCCCTGCCGGGCTGAAAACAGTTACCATGTTGTGACAGGAAGTAATACAGATGAAACAGCCATTCTGGACGGCTTTACCATCACTGCCGGCAATGCCAACGACCCCAACTATTCAGTAGCGGGTGGCGGGATGTATAACGATAGCGGCAGTCCGACGGTGAAAAACTGTACATTCAAGCGGAACTCGGCACATGGAGGTTATGATGGCCATAGTTATCAAGGCGGCGGCGGGATGTACAACTACTATCACAACATTTATGAACGTGGTCCGACGATTACAGATTGCAAATTCATTGAAAACTGGTCAGAATGCGGCGGCGGAATGTGCAACAACTACTACAGCGAACCAACACTGACCAATTGCGTATTCACCGGCAACTCAGCAGAGGATGGCGGTGGGATGAGCAACCACTACAGAGACCCAACACTAACTAATTGCACGTTCACCGACAACTCGGCGGTTGACAACGGCGGCGGGATATATAATGGCTCAAGCGAGCCAACACTGACCAACTGCATTCTCTGGGACAATTCGCCCGAACAGATTGCCGGTTATGGGACAGCTACGGTTACTTATAGTGATGTCGAAGGTGGCTGGTGCGGCGTCGGCAATATCGACGAAGACCCGATGCTGGAGCCGGATGGCTATCACCTGACAGAGGGCTCGCCGTGCATCGAAGCAGGCGACCCATACTACGTGGCCGGGCCTGATGAAACTGATATTGATGGCGAAGACCGGATAATGTATGGCAGCTACGATTTCAAAGTAGCCATCGATATGGGTGCAGATGAATTTTATCTTTCAGACTATTTTGTATTGGAAGATTTTGAGCGTTACGCCGACAGTAGTAGTCTCAAGCAGGTATGGCACGGCACGGGCGGCGCTGATGTAAACATCTCAACCGGACTATGCGACCGTATCGTTCCTTACCAAAGGCACACAGGTGAAAAAGCAATGGCGTTTGATTATAACAACGCTTTACCGCCATACTACTCAGAGGCATACGCTAATACCACCGGGCTGAATAGTCTTGATTTTCGTAGTGACTGGGTCACAGGAGTTAATACATTGTCGCTGTGGTTCCATGGTATTGAGGACCTTAGAGGCAACCACTCAGCCACAGAACCCTACGACGTCAACGGCGATGGTTTGGGCATTTATAATACGACCTGTGACAGCTTCTACTATTTCTATAGGGAGAAAACCGGTCAGATTACCGGGCTGGTTACGGCAAGGGTGGACAGCATTGAGGACACAGACCCCTTAGCTATGGCTGGTGTGATGATGCGCGATAAGTTAACCGACAACTGCAAATACGCGGCGACAGTTGTAACACCGGACGACAGGCTTATCTTCATGTACCGTGATAGTACAACGGGCAGGGCCT
>CAZZHL010000021.1:0-14317 GCA_964653945.1 uncultured Pirellulales bacterium | reverse complement strand
GCGCAGCTATGCCGCATTACTTTAAGGCCTTGTTCATCTTTGGCCGTGATGATTTGAACGGCTGAGTCGCCGTTGATAGGCGTGGGTAAATCTACCAATTGCCCATTTACTTCTGCAGCTATAGCTGCCTTTGCCAATCCCTGCCCTATTTGTTCAGACAATTGTTTTAACGTTGTGCCGTCGGCAACATTTAATACGCTGCCGTCTGGCAGTGTTACTTTTGCCATAGATTCATCCAGTAAACAAATTCCTCCTTACCTTTCTCTTTTTAGCCACAAAGTCACGAAAACACAAAGAAATTAAAAGTAAAAAAACAAAAATTTAGTGCCCTTGTGTCTTGGTGGCAAAAAACGCTAACTCATAAAATATATCTATCTGAATCAAATTGTCAAGCGTCCGGTTCTACTTTGCCCCCGCTCTCCCGTCAAGGAGGCGGATTTACCCGACACAGGTGAAAAAATATTCTGCACAGCGTTGCTGTTTACCGAACCGCCTTAAATCCGATAACTTTTGAATTAGTAAAAATTTATATCAATCTATCACAATGGACCTATACTGTCAATATTACCTTATTACGGGATTTTTGTTGCCATGTATCGCCTTTTTTGATATAATAAACATGGATGAGGTAACAATTGGGCTGATAGATAGCACAGTACTTAGTGATTAGCAAAGCCGAAGGGATCGAACCATATGGACGTAACTTTAGTTCTATTCAGGAAAAACGGCTCGCAAAAGACCTTCTCTTTGCCGAGCGATGCCACGGTAATTGGCCGTCGGGAAGATTGCGATTTATGCATTCCATTGAAGGCGGTTTCCAGAAGGCACTGTCAGCTTACTTTGAACACAAACACCCTCAAAATCCGCGACCTCAATTCACATAATGGTACTTACATTAATAATAAGCGCGTAGAAGAGGCAATGGCCAAAGCAGGCGACTACCTCAAAATAGGCCCTCTGACATTTTTAATACAGCTTGACGGCCAGCCGGAAGAGATTGTCCCGCCGAAGCAGCCCGAGCAAAAACCAGAGCCAAAGGCTGCAGCAGATGAGGATATTTTCGCCGAGCTGGAGCTTAATGAATCCGACTCTGACCTGACCGACCTGACCGAGCTCGAAGACCTCTAAGAAGCAATCCCAAAATTCTCAATTCTCAATTCCGTCGTCCGTCTCTTAGCTGCTATAGAGACCTTTGCGTCTATTGGCGAGGATTTTTCTGCCACCTTTTGTTTTCATTCGCGCCCGAAAGCCACCCTTTCGTTTCCTTTTAATCTTGCTTTTTCGTGCGTTTTCCATAGCGTTTTTTACTCCGTTAAAGATGAAATAATCTTTGCAGCCCAGCTCCGCCACTCGTCTCGGCAGAGGCCTTCGCCGTAGCCGGGGAGGCTTCGCCAGCGGCGAGCAGCTTGTAATTTATATCAGCCCTGCGGCTATAAGTCAATCACATATCCATTTTCTCCTGTGCCAAAACTTCGAGGATTTTGCTGGCTGTGGCCGGTGAAATCTGTCGCTTGCCCGACGCTTGCCCGCCATCTGTGTGGCGGGTACGTTTGGCGGGTCTGCCCTCTGCTTGCCCTGCGAAGCCCTGTCATTTAAGGCGAAACGGGGAGCTTATCGAATGGGTCGAACCATCGCAAATCGTAAATCGCAAATCGTAAATCGCAAATCGTAAATCGTAAATTTATCGCCCTTCCAGCCAGTGCTGACAGAATATCTTCAAATCGGCCATACCGACTGTACCGGAAAAGTCGATGTCAGCCCCATCACAGTCATCTAACCCGCTGCAGTTATCATCCATCCAATAATTAGCAAAAAAAGCAAAGTCAAAAAAATCTACGCCGTCCGGACATACAAAATCTCCACTTATAAACTGCCAGCTAAGTAATGGGTAATTAACATCATCCACGCACATTCGCCAGTAATCGTTTGTCCCATTTATCGTTTCACCTACAAAATCCCAGCCGGCATCGGTAAACGTGCTTTTTGTCTTCATTTCTGCTGTGGTTTTTGGTGTCCCACCGCCGCTTTTGCTCTGGCCACTCGTTTCAACATCCCAGAAAGAGTTTGTTGCTCCTCCCGACCCCGTCAGCCCGCCGACATAATACCCATTTCCTGTAACGTTGCCTGCGGAATAGCAATCGGTTATGGTCCCGCCATTGTATCCCACCAGTCCGCCAACATAATTATCACCATTATTAACGATGGTTCCGTTGACATCACCTGTCGAATAGCAGTTACTTATCTCATCTCCCTGTCCCACCAGCCCGCCAACATAATTATCACCATTATTAACGACGGTTCCGTTAACATCACCTGTCGAATAGCAGTTAGTGATTTCACTTCCTCTTCCTACCAGTCCGCCAACATGATTAAGACCATTGACGACGGTTCCGTTAACATCACCTGTGGAATAGCAGTTTATTATCGTGCCATCATCATTGTGTCCCACCAGCCCACCAGCATAATTCCAATTACCATAATAACCGTTGATTCCGTTGACATTACCTGTCGAATAGCAGTTAGTTATCGTACCGGTATTGCTTCCCACCAGCCCAGCGGCACAATTCCAACTACCACCATAATTCGTGGTTCCGCTGACTTTGCCTGTCGAATAGCAGTTATTTATTGTGCCATACCAATTGTATCCCACCAGTCCGCCGGCATCGCTCCCATAACGATTATCAGTATTATCAGAATACGAATCGGTTCCGCTGACTCTACCTGTCGAATAGCAGTTATCTATTGTGCCGAAATGATTCCATCCCACTAGCCCGCCGACTTCATTCGCAAAAAAATGATGCCCGGTTCCGTTGGCTTCGCTTGTCGAATAGCAGTTGGTTATCGAGCCGTAATAATTGTATCCCACCAGCCCGCCGACAGAACGCCCATATAAACCATCTCTTAAATAACTAGTTCCCATGCTTCCGCTGACATTTCCTGTCGAGTAGCTGTTCTCTATCGTGCTGTTGGAATCCCATCCCACCAACCCGCCAACATAACTTCCGTTTACAACGTAGATATCGACATTTTCCATCCCGACATTCTTTACTTGACCGCTGTCGGTCACATAACCAAACAGGCCGATATAATTTACACCATTGGAATTCCATGTAAAATTCCAGATTCTTTTGTCGTTTCCATCAAATACCCCGGTGAACGGTCTGCCGGGCCTGCCAATTATGTTAACCTGTGTACCACTGTAGTCGGCCAAGTTGATATCGGCGACGAGTAAAAAGTTTTTATCCCATTCGCAAGGAAATGCACCAATTAAATTAAGCTGCCATCCAGTAGATATTAGATATGGGTCGTTCGGCTCCCCGCTGCCGCTAGTTACATAATCTGATAAATGCTGTTCGCCAATAACTTGGCCGGGTTCATCTTCCCACGCTAAGTGCGGATAGTCGTTTCCATCATCAATCGTCCAGATGTCGTTGTTATCACATCCTCCCCAGCCGATATAAGTGCTTGCCATTTTCATCTCGGCTGTGGTTTTACCGTGTCCGCCGGCACTTGTATTGTATCCGCTGGTATTGACATCCCAAAAGGAATTTATGGCTCCTCCTCCTTCGTCGTACCCCACCAGCCCGCCGATATGAAGCTCACCACTCGCGGTTCCACTGACATTGCTTATGGAATAGCAATTATAGATTATCGCATCTTCGGCATTGTATCCCGCCAGCCCACCGACATAACCATGATCCCCGGTACCGCTGACATTGCCTGTCGAATAGCAGTTAGTTACCGTGCCATGACAGTTTTTTCCCACCAGCCCGCCGACATAATAGTTTCCTATAACGCTGCCTGTGGAATAGCAGTTCGTTATCGTACCGGAATTGCTTGCCACCAACCCACCAGCATAGGAGCCGCTCCCAGTAACACTGTCTGCCGAATAGCAGTTATTTATCGTACCGGAATTGCTTGCCACCAACCCACCGACATAGGAGCCGCTCCCAGTAACACTGCCTGTCGAATAGCAGTCCGTCATCGTGCCGGAATTTTCTCCCACCAGCCCCGAGCTTCCTGTAACACCACCTGTCGAATAGCAATCCGTTATCGTGCCGGAATTTTCTCCCACCAGCCCCGAGCCTCCTGTAACACCACCTGTCGAATAACAATTAGTTATCGTGCCGTAATAATTTCCTCCCACCAGCCCCGAGCCTCCTGTAACACCACCTGTCGAATAGCAGTTAGTTATCGTGCCGTAATAATTGTTTCCCACCAGCCCGCCGACGGAAGACCATCCCGAAACGGTTCCTGTTGCATAGCAGTTCGAAATTGCGCCTTCGTAACTGTATCCCGCTAGCCCACCAACATTCCCGTATCCCGAAACTTCCCCTGTCGAATAGCAGTTTTCAATCTCACCCAAATTGTATCCCACCAGCCCACCGACATAAGCCCCGCTTACGGCGTTCACATCCACATTTTCCAGACTGAGATTTTTTATCTGGCCCCCTTCACCAACATAACTAAAAATCCCAATATAGTTGGTATTAGTACATTCATAAATGAAGTTTGAAATCGTATGGTCGTTGCCGTCAAAAATGCCAGTAAAGCGATTACTGTAATTTCCGATGATGTTAAACTGCGTGCCGGTGTAATCAGCCAGATTGATGTCACATATCACCAGGAAATGCGCATCCCAGTCGTTAGAGTCGGCGCCGATTGCGTTCATATCGGCCGCTGTGGAAATCTGATACGGATTATTTGGCTCGCCCGTTCCGCCGCTGTATTTGGCCTCCGCGGCGGTACCTACCAATAAAGCGATTATTACTAACGCAAGAATGGTTCGACTCTGCTCACCATCCCGAGCTTGTCGAGGGATTGAATGATTTCTCATTTTTTGCCTCCTTAAATAAAATAAATACGTAAAAACAGGTCATTTTTTCCCATCCCGGCTACGACGAAGGTCTTTGCCGAGGCAAGCTTTCTATAAGTAAAGTCCAAGATTTGTGGAAAACGTTACAAAGTTTTTTAAAAAAATGGATTTTATCGCGTTTTTTTATCCGCCTTCACAAAAAACCTTATACCAAACTCCTGATAAAATACAAGAAAAATCATCTAAAATTCCCTGAAATTTCCACATAAACCTGTGCAAAAACGCAAAGCAAGCCACAGCGGGCACAGAGAGAACAAAGTGAAAAGGCAAAAGTAAAAAGTAAAAAACAGTGTTAATCAGCGTAAATCTGTGTCTAAAAAAAATCCGTGTAAACTTGTGCCATAGGTATCCGTGTCTTTTTCATTATTTTAGACGCTCTAAAGCATTTTTAGCTTGCAAACTCCGGCAATATACATTATCTTACCTGTGCACCTGTACGAGAGCTTTATATTCTGTATTTGTTGTGGAAAAAATTTATGCAGATACTCGAACTTATATCATGTTTCCACTTAAGTTCATCGTGCTTAATATCTACAGGTATTTATCCGCCATACGCTTGCCCGCCGTGGCTGGTTGGGCGGATTAATCCTGTCTTATCTATATGGACACTGCCCTTTAACCCTGTTAAACTTATCTTGCTCATAGCGTGGGTATATCTTTGCCTGTATTTTGTCCAGCTCGTTCAGTTCAGCCCGTTAGTGCCAAAAAAATACAAATCAATTGCCCATATCCTCACTCTTTTTACAGGACCGCTGCTCCTGCTCATTCTGTTTCTCACAGATGCAGCCAAAAAGTCCTCTGTAAGTGGTGAAAGCATATTTTTGCTCATAAAGCAACAGGTATCAAATATAATTGCCAATATACGCTCTCGACGGCCTGGTCCTGACAAAGATGAGTCGGCTATAAGACTGCTCGATTCATCCGGCAACGAGCTTAAAGAGATATACGGACACAGCGATGCTAAGCGACAGGACAGCCATGTTCTTGACCTGACCGAGAAAATTATCGCAGACTCCCTTGACCTGCGGGCCAGCGATATTCTTATCGACCCGAAGGATGAGTCTATATACACGATTCGCCTGCGAATAGACGGCGTGCTTAGAATCCTAAAAAAATTAGATGTGGAAACGTCCAAAGCGATTGTAAATAGTATAAAAGCTGTTTCGGGTATGGACATCTCGGAAAAAAGAAGACCTCAGGACGGCGCCTTTATCGCAAAAATGGCTGAGACAATCACCTCTTTTCGGGTCGCAAGCGCCGGCGTCGTTAACGGCGAAAAGCTATCAATAAGGGTGCTGAACCAAAATGCCGGCACGTTCAAGCTGTCGGATGTCGGATTGTCAAATAAGCAGTATTCAATTATCAAAAACGCAATAAATAAACCAAATGGAATGATTCTGGTCTGTGGGCCTACCGGCAGCGGCAAAACAACAACAATGTATGCAATGCTGAATCGCATCGACCGCTTTACACGCAATGTCATCACCGTAGAGGACCCGATTGAGGCCGTACTGCCGCAGGCCAGTCAAATTGAAATTAACCCAAAAGCCGACATCACCTTTGCAAAAACTTTACGCAGCATTTTAAGACAGGACCCCGATGTGATATGCGTGGGCGAAATACGCGATGAAGAAACCGCAGAGATTGCACTGCGGGCCGCCCAGACAGGCCATCTTGTCCTCGCAACTATACACTGCGACAGCAATGCAACCGCGATAGTCAGACTGCTGGATTTGGGCGTATCGCCTCTTTTATTGTCATCGGGTCTGAGTCTTCTCGCTTCCCAGAGATTACTTCGTCTGCTTTGCGAACACTGTAAAAGGCCTGCACGGCTACCCCAGGCCCTTATCCAGGATTTCCAAACAAAAGGCATAAACTATTCAAATATGTGCGAAGCCGTGGGCTGCAAGTACTGTGCTGGAACCGGCTATCGGGGAAGAATAGCAATCTTGGACCCGTTGGTCATAACCGACCAGTTGAGAGTTGATATCGCAAAAAATCAGGCCTTGATAACCGAATTAAAAACTGAAGGTGCCAGAAAAGATAAATCCAACCTGAGGAGAGAAGCATTGAGAAAAGTAATATCCGGAATAACTTCTCTTCAGGAGCTAAAAAGGGTTATAGGATAGGTTTTATGATATTTTGGATTGGCATATTAGCGGGCGCACTTTTTGCCTGGTTCGCCATCAAGCTGGGCTTCTTCGATACACTGGTGATTCTGTTCAATATCGTAATCTCAATCTATATAGCTGTTTTCCTGACGCCGGTAATTATCGCTTTTATCCCGGCAGCGGGTGATATACCGGCCGGCAATGCCCTTACTCTGTTCGCCCTTGCAGTGGCGATTTTCCTCATCTTGTTCGGCATATCCTATACATTTATTACAGGCCAGTTCAACATCTCATTTCCAAAAATATTTGATATTCTTTTTGCGCCTCTGCTGGGCTTTTTGACCGGCTTTTTGCTTTTGAGCTTCGCTGCTTTTTTAATCTGCACCACGCCAGTTTCCCAAAACAAGTACGCAGACGAAATAGGTTTGAATAGATATTCTCAGCAGGCGAACATATCTTACCTCTGCTGGTGGTGCGATTTGGTTCACGGCATGGTATCCTCTGAAGACGGCCCAAAATCCACAAAACAGGCAATCGATTGGTACTTCTACAGTGCTGAAGAGAAAATCCACGAAGAACCGGTCGAATACACTGAGCCTAATCGGCCAGACTTCGTCGTCCAGACGAGTGAGCCCACAGACGTCAATATTCCAACGCCGGCTCCGATGAATTACGAGACAGAGACAGAAGAAACGAGTGACGAACTACTGTCTGAGATAGATGATGATGCCCGTTAGTATTAAAACGACGAGCACACACACCAGTATAGCAGTTACAAATACCCACATAAAACGCTTGTTTTGCCGGGAGATAATATACTTGAGGTATCTGTCGCTTGTGGCAAAAGTCTTGCTCATTTGTATAATGCTGTCGGTTTGACCCTCGGTGCTGTCGCTCAGTTTTTCCAGGGTTTGGTTAAACCTGTTGAAGCCCTCGGTAACTTGCACATCGGTATCGGCAGCAGCCGCAAGTTGATGGTTGATATCAACCAGCGCATCGGTCTGCTTGGCTGTCTCACTCGGTATCTTTTCAACAGTCTCTATAAACTGCTGGTTCTCGGCTGCCGCTGATTTTAGTTGTTCGATGAGCTGTTCAGTTATCTGCTTTTGGCTTTCCACAACAGCAGGAAATTTTTCGAGCAGTATGGGTAATTGTTCAATCCTGCCTATCAAATCCTCGTGCTGCGTTATCTGACGGTTCAAATGCCCGTTAATGCCCTGAAGTTGCTCAACGAGTTTATCGAAACCTGCCTGTAACTTCTCAAGTGTTTCGAGTTTGTCTTTTAGTTGAACCGTCTTTTTTACTAATACCTGATTGCTTTGCGTCTCAGCCGTCTGCGGTTCATCAGCAGCCGTGGCACGGCCATCTTGGCCGTGTTTCCACGGGCTGGAAGCCCGTGCCTCAGTTTCATGGCTAATCAGGCCTTCGCTATCTAATTCCAGCTGATGTTTCTCAGTTCTGCTTAATTTGAGTCCCTTCAGCCGGTTTTTCGTCTTTTCCAAAAATTCCTTCAAGCCCATTTTCTCTGGTCCTCAAAACTCCACGCAACTCAAAACTCAGCACTCTTGTCTCGCCATAGTTTTAACGAAGGCGGATAGAACTCAAAACTCCACTCCCCCTATTAAAACCCTTTCCCACCGTAAAATCAAGTCATTTCTACAAGACTAAGTAGAACCTTTTTTTCCTGATTCAGCCAAAATTTCTTGACAAATCCCCAAAATCTGGTATGATTCATAAGATAATAGATTATCGCTAAATGTTTCTCGGGAGGAAAAAATGAGAAAATTAAGAAGAACATATCAAAGAAACGTAAAAAAACGCAATAAATTCAAACAAAAAGCTATAGCTGCTGGTACAGCCGCTGCACTGACGTTGGGAACGGTTGGCCTGCACAAAGCTCTTGCTTACACGCCTGACCTACACGAACTGCCGGTAATCGGCGATACCGACGGCGATTTACTTGCCGACCCGGAAGAGTTGGACTGGTACGTTCGTCTTGACCCGCAAATAAAAGACCAGAATCTTAACGGAATTCCCGATGGGGTGGAACTGGCCAAACACTGCGCAGAAATCACTAACCAGCTACCCTGGGACTACGAGGTAACGGACCCGAACCAGACTTATAGATGGGGCACACCAGTGTACGGCGTGGAAGCCTGTGATATTTGCGGCCAGATGATACACATGGGAGATGGTGGCATAATAAATCCAAGATTGGGGCTTAGTGTCGATTGTCACCCTATATCCGTACATTATATGGAACACGGTTCGTTCAGTTATGCTGGAGAGGTGCACTCTGGTAGGTTGGACGTACCAATGCTGCTGCGGGTTCTTGAAATAGGTTATTTACTTTATGAGCCAAACGACCATCAATTGCCCGTGCCGGACGATGCAGATGCAGATTTGCTCTCCAACAAAGAGGAAACCGCCATCGGCTATCAACCTTTCAACGATGACCAAAATAAAAATGCAATACCCGACGGCATTGAACTTGCCAAACGCTGCGCCATTGTTGTCAGCGAATTGCCGCAGCAGCACCAGGCCGAACCCAACGAAACATATAAAATTGAACACGCCGTTGATGGTCTTGAGAGATGCTATATCTGCGGTCAATGGATTCATATGGGTGGCTGGGAAATTATCAATCCCAAGCTCAACTTGAAGTACCCTGACCCTAACGACCCTCTTGATGAACACTTTTTGCCCGACCTGGCACTGCACTATATGGAGCACGGCTCGTTCGATTGTTATGGCGACATCCACCAGGGCAGAGTAAATCTCCAGCGATTAATGAGGGTGCTCGAACTACGCTATCCTCATGAGCCCAACGAACATCAGTTACCGTTGGACTACGTCGTTGAGCCGGTCGGACAATTAGCACCTGATGCCAACGACCTCGACAACGACCTTTTAGCTAACAGTGAAGAATTAGCAGCTGGATACAACCTCTATGACCCCGACCAGGATGAGGATCTTACCCCCGATGGCATCGAACTGGCAAAACAATGCAGCCGCTCAATCGATGAGCTTCCTATCTATGACCCTTATGGAGGGGACCCGGAACCGAACGAACCATACAAAATATGCCACTTTCAGTACGGTCTTGAACGCTGTGAGATTTGTGGCCAGCTTGTCAATATGGGCTGGTGGGATATAGTTAATCCGAAGCTGCAGCTCACTACGTATGCGTTTGATATCTCGTGTCACTATATGTCGCATGGCTCGTTCAGTTACTCAGGTACGCAGGCACTGCAAGAGCCGCCATACGAGCCGTTTCATACAGGCAGGTTGGATATACCGCTGTTACTGAAAATTCTTGAGATGCCTCGTCAATGCGGTGACCTGGGGACTATATATCTGCCCGGCGATGTAAATAAAGACTGCCGGGAAAATTTCGCTGACTTTGCCGAGTTTGCTAACAAATGGCTGCAATCCACCGACCCGAACGGACAATAAACTACTTGCATTTAAGGCAATCGAATGGCGGACAATCTCGATTTCGATTCACCAGGAATAAAGAAGTGCATCAAGGCCCTTAAAGACATTGACCTCGAACTCGCATATCTCGCTGTCCTTACGTGCGAAGGACTAAAACCCCTGAGCCGATGGGAAAAACCCCTGGATGAGAACGGCCTAAAACTTCTACAGCAATTAGGCCTGTTAACAAAACAAATCACACGTACAGTCAAAATCGGAAAGCTCATTACAGAAACAATCTTCAGCAGAACGCCTGCATACATTCACTTATACGAACAGCGCTTTGCAAATACCCCCATCAACAAATCCCCACAAACCCAGCGATTTGAGGGCTTTCTTTTTGGCTATCCCGCCTGTTGTGTTGACCAGTATATCAAAAGGCCTTACACACCAAATAACCTCCTCCACGAAGACCAGAAAATCCTATTTCACTGGTCCTGCAAAGATTGCCATATAACCCCTTTACTCCTCTCCGCCTACAAAATTATCCATAATCGCCTCAATGATTACTAACCGCTGGATTCGTCTTCTTCCGCCGCGACATACTACACAACGAAATATCCTATTAACAAATCCTCTAATTTCCTCTACTCTCCATATACTTTTCTATCTTCGATTTTAGGTTCAATATTGCGAACTTTCCGAAATACTTCTTTGCTGCCGCATCATACGCCTTTGCTGCCTCTTTTTCATCCTGAAAGCAGCCGAATTGCTTTCTTTTACCTTCGAAAACAATTTTTACACACCATTTTTTGTTTCGTTTACTGTACCAGACGCCGCGGTATTTCGAGGAGCAGTTCTTCTTTGGATACAGGGCGTTTCGGGCGTTTTGGGACTGCGTGGCAACGCGGAGGTTTTTCTTCCTGTTATCCAGTCCATTACGGTTGATATGGTCAGCGATGTATCCTTTAGGTACAGCGATGACGAAATTCTGCATTAATAACTGCTTACTTTGCTTAGTCGCTTTTATCCACTCGCCTCTGGCTGCGTAGAAGGTATTACCGCCTCTGATAGCGTGCCATTTCAGCTTCGCTAAGCGCATATAATCATCGCTGTCAACGATAGTGTATTTACCTTGTGTCAGACGTATTCGCCGAAAGGCGTAGCCGTAGCGGAGCCGGCGGTACAAAAGAAGCGGAATTACAGCGAGCTTTTCCAGCTTATCAGGAACATTGATTTCAATAATATGCTTGATTGCCCAACCCCAGCCCACGATTAGAAATCGTGGGAAACTTGAAACTCTAAGCACTAAACTCTAAACAATATCAAATTTCAAATGACCGAAATACCTAACTGTCCAGACGTTCTGGCTGGTTTAGGACATTTGAGACTTAGGGTTTTGAATTTGTTTAGGATTTCGAGTTTCATATTTCGTATTTGGCGTTTTTCGCCGGAAGGCAGAAAACGACGGCCTTCCAATATTGGCCGAACCTGCATGTTTGATTGAAATTTAGCTGATTTTTTGAAGCGTGATTTTTCGTAACCGCCTGTGTAGTAAGCAGTAAAAATTTTTTCAAAAATTCTGATTTTAGCGCGCAACTACCTGCGTATTTGATTGATTTTTTTCTGTAAGTTTATATCCAGCCAATGCTTATGGCAGATATTTTTACAATCCCTTACAGACAAAAGACTTAAGACTACAGACCAAAGACTAATTTGAGCCACAGATTAACACAGATTGACACAGATTACTTATTAGAAACAGAGACGCAGTCAGCTTGGTGTTCTTGTCGAGCGTTCTTCTCAAAGCAAGCTTATTCAGAACGCCTCGCCATCGTCCACCCCGCTTCGTTGTTCAACTACGCAGGGCAGGCAAGGGCTTATCGCCCTTCTTTAAAGCTGACTGCGTGCAACATACCCTTGAGGTAGATTATTGAAGCGGATTTATTTAACGGCCAAAACAGTTTGTCGTTTTTATTTGTCGGATTTTATGGTGCCTCGCCAGAACGCTTCCGGTGAGCTAACTTGGCAAGCTTAGTTCGAGAGAGTTGCCGTTGAATCAATTGGTTTAGACGCGGATTAAATCTTGCAGTTTTTGCCGGAATGGGTATAATTACACTTGCCCCGCACGAAATAGCAAGCTTGCGTCATTTGGTGCGGGGAACCAGCAGCGGAGACCAGCAACTGGGGCGGCAGGTTAATTGATTATTGTAATTCCGCCGAAGGCGGGCAGAGTAATACGGTGATGGTGGTATTGTGAGAAATAAATAAGGGAAATTATTATGTTTGATAAAATTCACAAGATTGATCCCAAGAGTATTTGGAAACATGAAGCACACGATTTCACGCCTTGGCTTGCCGAGAATATCACCGAACTTGGTGAGGCAATTGGAATTGAATTGGAAGTAACAGAGCTAGAAGCGGACGTTGGTAGCTTTTCCTTAGATATTTTGGCGAAGGATTTAGGACGCAATGCAAATGTTATCATAGAAAATCAACTTGCCACAACTGACCATGATCACCTTGGTAAATTATTAACTTATGCAAGCGGATATGATGCTGACATTATTATTTGGCTATCAACAGAAATCAGAGAGGAGCACAGGCAAACATTAGATTGGTTAAACCAAAGAACAGATTCTAATACAGATTTTTTTGGTATTGTGGTTGAAGTAATAAAAATTGGAGAATCACGACCTGCACTACAATTCAAGGTGATTGTCTCTCCAAACGAATGGCAAAAATCAAAAAAGAAACAATCAAATAATTCATCATCCGAAAAATCTGAGAAATATAGAAAATATTTTCAGGGATTGATTGATGATTTAAGAGAAAATCATCACTTTACTAGCGCAAAAAAGGGACAACCCCAGAGCTGGTATAGTTTCTCATCGGGAAACAAGAAGTTTTTATATGGACATAGTTTTGCACAAGGAAGTAGAGTACGAACTGGAATCTATATTGACAGTGGAGATTTAGTTAACAATAAGGCATTCTTTGACAAGTTATTCGAAGAAAAAAAAGAAATAGAAGCCGAATTTGGTCAAACGCTAGAGTGGGAACGTTTAGATAACAAGCGAGCTTGTCGTGTTGCTGTATATCGTACAGGTTCAATTGAGGATAGTTCTGAAGAATTACAGAAAATCAAAGACTGGGGAATCCAGAATCTACTAAAACTAAGAGATATTTTTAAGAAAAGAGGGTAGAACAAAAGGAGACACTTGACTGCTATCCCGCTGTCGCTCCATACCAGCAAGTGTTCCAAGTCGTTCTCAAGACTGGTATCAGACGTTTTGTTCTTTAACTTCGCGAACTTCGTGGTAAAATTGATTTACATTAAGGCATTGTTAGCTTGCATCGTGATATTGCCGCCTTTTTTCCCTCAAAATCAGTTGACTTTGCGGCTAAGTCGGTTTACTTTGTGGCTAACTCAATTTGATTTTCGGCTAATCCAATTTGATTTGGGGCTAATTAAATTCATTTTTTGGCCTAAAAACGATTGTTTAGAGGCCCGCCAAGGCGGGAAAACGCAGTTAAGTTCTTTATTTTTAGGCAGTTAGGCGAAAAATCGCCAGAAAAGGCAATTCGAGAAAGATTTTGATATAATCGTGGAATTGAAATGCTTGTTCGTCCTTCGTAGTCTCGTGCTTCGTAGCGTACCTCGCAGAGTAGCAACTACGGAGAATGGAGTTGCTTAGCGAGGCGTGTAATCCGCCTGCTTCGACAAGCTCAGCACAGGTGCGGCGGATAAATATGGGAAATCCAAGAAAAAATTTTAGGAGAACAGACATGGCTATTTATGAAACGGGAATCATGAATTTCAACGTTAAAAAATTTGGGCCTATAATCACTATCTTTTTTGTGTTACTGGTCTTTATTATCGCAGTTGGAACATCTATTGTCAATGTCGGGC
>CAZZHL010000020.1:0-14609 GCA_964653945.1 uncultured Pirellulales bacterium | reverse complement strand
CGATAAGGTCGGATATGCTGGCATAGCGCCACCAGCCACGGTACTGCTTGAAAAGTCCGAATATCGGGACTTTAACTATAAGAAAAAACAGCAACAGGGGAGGATACTGATTTACAAGCCAATCCCGTCTGAACTCCATATAGTTTGCCAGCAGGAAGGAAAGCATCAAAGAGGCAGCGAAGACAGCTATATGAGCACATGTAATAAGCGGCTTGCGATATGTAAGCAATATAGTGGGGGGGGGGAATGACCGTTCTAATCCATCTTGATTTCTGTCTGCTTCTGAATCAGGCATAATACACCATTTATCGTCATTTTTATTGCACTACATAATCACTCATAAGTCTAATTTTAACAACAGCTTAAGTATTCGTCAAGAAAGTATTCCTACTTGAGCCGGCAATTGAAAGGCCCATAGCGGATAGTGAATCCGGCATTGCCTATCCGCCATTTGTACCCAGTCCACCCCTGATAATTCATATAAGAAGCTTGTTCTCTGCTACTTTTCTGGAGATAATAAATCTGGCTGAGTTTCTGATTTTTGCTTTTACCCCGTTTAGGAAGAGGCCCTCTCCTTTGAGCGGGCAAACCCGCCCTCTATTTGGTGGGGTAAAAAATACATAGCGAATGTGGGATTTGCCAGCCGTGAGCGAATTTAAGGCCCCACCTAGGCTTTCTCCGTAATCCCGTGAGGGATGCTGTGCAGGAGTCCCTGGGACTAACGGGGTTTACTGTGTCTCCGGCTGTTTCTCTTCAGTTTTGGATTCTGTCTCGGTTTTTCCCTCATCAATGGGGATATAAACATCATCCAGCGATGTATTATCGACTCTGTTGCGCATAAGTACATAAATTATAGTATTGGCAGAGAAATAAAAGCTTATTATAAAAGAAACCACTAAGCCAATAACGGCCAATAGACATAGATGTACCAGCAAAGCTGCGAGAGATTGCGTCAAATTTGTAGTTGTCGAAATTGCTGGACCAAACAGGTTCCAAAATCTTGGCCCAGCCCAGATTGCAGTAAGCTTGCTGTTGTCACCCAAAATGCCAAACTGTAATAGCTGGTGGGTAACCAGGAGCAAAAGAAAAGCGAAAAACCGTACAAACATATAACAAATTGAGCCATAGACGGCCGCTACTGCCGTGTAAAAGCTCATCCTCCATGGTTTTGCATACACGTAACTAAAAGAACGGCTTATTGCATCAAAACAATCTGAACCATCACAAGCCACGGCTGGAAACATCAGGTTGAATCCGGCAATGGTTCCAATTAGAAAAACTGTTATCAATGTTCCTACAATCAAAGTTAAAAACATAAAGATGCCCATAATCAACTCCCCGACTCTGGGAATATTGCCTATTAGGCCGAAAAGAAAGATGAATACACCCATGATGATAATTATGATAACTGGTGCCAATGGTACGGTAAAAAAACTCGTGAACTTTTTTGTGCTGAAACGTAGTACCTCGGTCAAGCCTGGTTTTTCTCCTCGCGCGAATTGCAACGCCGCAATTCGGCAGATAGCTCCTCCACAGATGGAAATAACAGCAAGTTTTACAACACAGAAGATAATACAATAAATATAATGGTCCTTGAAAGTAGACCCAACCGCTGCGAAATAGCTGGCGATATTTTCGGCTACTCCCAAAATATCGAATGCGAATAATGAGGCTATTGCACCGTTAAAGCTTTCGATAGCAATATGCCAAAGCATGTAAAATACACCGATTTCACTGTGAGAACCTGATGCGGCAACAAACATAAGGTCCAGGACCCAGCCTGCCAGGGATATAACAGCCACTGCTAAAAAGGCAATTGTTAATGTTTTCCAATGGATAGCTATGCGAAAAGTCTGGAATATTTTCGGGAAAAGGAAGTTGTCAAAAATTGTGGAAGACCCTTTTTCGTCAACCATTTTAGCTCCCTTTCAAAAATTTTACAATTGTTATTGGTTTCGTAAAAAGCTGATTGAAGATATATAGCATGTTACCTACCAATTGCAACAAAATTCTTATAATATTTTTCTATTGAATACTCCTGTTTAGTGGCTATCAGAAGTTGCGTCAAAGGAAGTATCAAACAGTTCTCTATATTCTTCCCTCTGTAATTGCGATTCGGAAATCACCTTATATCTGCCATCCAGCCAAGCACCCAAATCTATTAGCTTGCATCGATTACTGCAGAAAGGATAGAACTTTGCCTGGTCGGCTCGTTCCTGATTTGTTCCATTAACGGTTTTATGACAGACCGGACATCGATGTTTCATATTTTTATCTGGTTGTCTAGGCACAGAATGAAATAAATCCTCTCCCTTACGTTATCCTTAAAAGATGGCTTTAGCTCTCAGAAAATTAATCCTCTGATTTGTTTCCGCTTTCATAATCTTGTAGTTCCGGCTTTGATTGCTCTTGCTCTTTTTCTTTTACAAGACCATTCTCCAGCATTTCGGCGTATTCAACACAATATCTGGCCCAGGGCTTAGCTTTAAGCCGGGCCTTGGGTATTTTTTTGCCCGTGCCTTCACAAATCCCATAAGTTTTTTGCTCGATACGCTCCAATGCATCATCAATTTCTTTCAGTAACTTCCGCTCACTGTCCATCAAGCCCAGGGCGAATTCCTGTTCGTAGTTATCGGTTCCAATATCGGCCATATGGATTGGCATACTTGAGAGGTCTCCGGCTGCATCCAAACGGGATTTCTTCAGGGCTTCATCTTCAAATTCGTTTACATTTCTTAGGATTTCCATGCGCTTTTCCAGCAGCATTTTTTTGAAATACTCAATATCGACGGTAGTCAAGCGCCCTCCCTTTGTCCGAGTTGAGCTTGTTTTTTTTCCTGAAGTCTTTTTTTGCTTTTGAACCACTTCTCTGTCTGCCTTTCTTACTGCTGAATCTTCTTTTGCGCACCAATTTAAAACAACATTATAACATATAAATACGTACAAAATACAGCTAATTTTTACAAGCCAGGCTATTCAGGTGTAGTAAGTGCTTGATATATAGAAGCTTATGGCAATATACGCTCATTTGTTTTTGTCAAATATTGTCACGCTCACCTTCCATTTTTCCGCTATCTTTAGCAAATTTACCTAAAGGAATAAAAAATTTCTCCTGACCTACCTTACCTGCAAATGTTCTGACACCGAAGACCTTTTCGATTTGCTCTGATGAAAAAACATCTTTAGAACAGCCGTACTGGTAACTACCGTCTGCTCCAAGAAGCAAAGTTTCGTCACAGTATTGAGCTGCCAGGTTAACATCATGAGTTACTGCTACAACTGTTTTACCTTTTTCAACTTGAGCTACTTTCAGCAAATCATATATACCTACCTGATGTTTCAAATCCAGAAAGTTTGTCGGCTCATCAAGAAGCAGTATAGGGCTGTTTGCCGCGAGTGCTCTGGCAATAAAAACCCGCTGCCGTTCACCTCCGCTTAACTGGGCGAGAGGTCGCGAGGCAAACCGGGTTATGTCTGTCATCTCAAGTGCCTCAGCTACGATTTTCTTATCGTCTTTGTTTTCGAAACCAAACGTCCCCAGATATGGTGCTCTTGCCATAGACACAATTTCTGTTGCCGTAAAGTCAAATACCGGTACAAATTCCTGACGAACCACGGCAACTTTTTGTGCAAGTTTTCTGGTTGAATATGATTCTACAGGTGCTGCATCAATTTTTATAGAGCCGGATTGTGGTCTCAGCAATCCACAGAGCAGATTTAGCAGAGTCGTTTTACCAGCTCCATTTGGCCCCACTATCACCAAAAATGCTCCTGGAGCTACCTCAAAGCTGATTTCTTTCAAAACTGTCTCTTGTGGCCGATAGCCGAAACTTAAATTTTTAACCTCTATGCTACTGTTCATTTCAACCAGCTGACTTTTCTGCTATATTTAGCTAATAAAACAAGAAAAAAAGGCCCGCCTGCTATAGCCGTAACTACTCCCACCGGCAGTTGCTCCTGGCCAAAAATTGTCCGTGCGAGTGTGTCAGCGCAGACCAAAAATGCACCCCCGATTAACGCACTTATAGGTAACAATTGACGATGGTCAGGCCCGAATACCAGGCGAACTCCGTGGGGGATGATAAGTCCTACGAATCCAATAAGTCCGCTAAGGCTGACTGCAATAGCAGTTATGAAGGCTGTAAAGCCGAAGGCAACCAGCCGGGTCTTTCCCGGGTCGATGCCCAGACCTATTGCCTGCTCATCGCCAAGCGTTAGAGCGTTTAACCTGTAGCAAACAAGGAATAGAGCAATTATCCCCGCCAGGATGCAGACACCACTAATCCATAACACCAGAGGGTCTTTATCTGTTATACTACCCATCAGCCAATACACTGTCGCACGCAGCTGTTCACTTTTCGCTATTGATGTCAGGAACATTATCACCGCAGAAAAGAAGGCATTTACTACCACACCGGCCAGCAATAAACCTGTAACTTGTGATTTGCCGGTAAAATGCCCGATGAACCAGACCAGCCAAACAGTTGCCACGGCGCCGGTAAATGCGAAAGCTGTTACCGCGGAACCGCCCCAGAACGTCCAGCTTATACCGGACAGAATTGCAATAATTGCCCCTAAACCTGCACCACTGGATATTCCAAGAATATATGGGTCGGCAAGTGGGTTCCGCATAATTGCCTGCAATACCACCCCTGAGCACGCCAGGGCCGCTCCAACCATTGCCGCTAACACTACCCTTCGTAACCTGATAACGAAAATTTCGTAATCTATATTGGACCCCGGAATGTCGCCCGGACCACTGAAAACTTTTGATAAAGAAATCTTTTGTGTTCCTACCGAAGTGCATAGGCCCATTACTACTATTAGCACTGTCAGGCAGAGAATAACCTTAATCACTAAATTTTTTGGCGTTAGAACTTCAGTCATTGGCTTACCTGCTTCATTGCGTGGTACAGCTGGTTTGTGCGAAAATTTCTGGGTGCAAATAATGAGCAATCAGTTCCACGCCCTGCGATAATCTTGGCCCTAATCTCAGCGTGGTATTCGGCTGGACAACGTAAATCCTGTTATTTTTGACAGCCGATAAACTCGACCATCTGCTCCAGAGCACTTCTGCGGCCTGCTGCTGAGAAGCCAAATCGCCTGCTCCCATTGCTGATTGTATTATTGCCTCTGCACCGCAGACCAGTAATTCCTCACTGCTTATAGCTGGATACTGGGCAATAGTTGAGCCGATGGCATTCTCCCCGCCAGCCAGCTCAATCAGTTCGTTTACAAAGGTATTTCTACCGGCCACGCGTAAAGGCTCAACCTGCACAACCCACAGAACCTTGACCTTATTAGCTGAAGCAAGTTCCTGTTGCAAATCATTTAGCTGTTTGCTGATATCTTTAGCCAATTCATCGGCGTGTTTCTCATAACCTGTCGCATCGCCGATTTTTTCTATTGCTGCAAAAAGCTCTTCGATTTTCTCTATATTCAAAGTCAGCACTTGATAACCCAGCCGTCTTAAGCTATCGGCAACAGCCGTTTGCTGTTGAAACCACTCTGTAATGACCAAATCCGGCTTGGATGCTATGATGGCTTCGGTATTTGGTGACCAGAATGTCCCTACCTTATTCTTATTCGCTGTCTCAACGGGGTAGTCACTATCGCTGGAAACCGCAATTACTCTTTCGCCGAGCCCCAGTGCGAAAAGAATTTCAGTAAGGTTCGGTGCAAGCGAAACAATCCTTATGGGTTTATTGGCAAAGCCGGTCAAATTAAGCCCAGAGGTTCTATCCTGGTTATGATGATGGCTTATGGCAACAAAAGTTACCAAGCAGGCAGAGACCACTATCAACGATATCCATAGAAACTTCATATCATGTCCGCTTAAATTGCTTTTGGAGTTCAGCCATTGAAAATTTTATTGTAGTGGGCCTGCCGTGCGGACAGCAGCTCGTAAATCCCGCTCTTGCTCTGTCTGCAAGCAGCTGCTCTATTTCACTGTCACTTAGCTTTTGACCTGCCTTGATTGCTGCCTTACAAGCAGCCATATTCAAAACCTCAGCAAGCAAACCTTGCGCATCAAGACTTGCACCTTTATCAGCCAGTAAATCGATTAAATCCCGAACAAAATCGACCGGAGTTGCCTTTGCCAATAAGGTTGGAAACGCCTGGATAGCGTAAGTCCGCGGGCCGAATGGGACAAGCTCGATTCCCAGTTTTTCTATCAATTCGGTGTTGGCTTTAAGCACATCAATCTGTGCCTCGGTCAGCTCGAAACTTTCAGGTATCAGCAATCTTTGTGATTCGAGCTTACTTTTCTGCAATCGCTCGGATAATACTTCATATATTATACGTTCATGAAGTGCGTGCTGGTCGATGATAATAAACCCGTCATCAGTTGGCGCAACAATGAAACTATCGTGAATTTGTATGAATTTTCTTTCTGGCTGAAGCGTTTCATGCTTCATGCCTTCTACTTTATATTTTGCTACCCATTCTGCATCTTTTACAGTAGCACGGCCATCCTGGCCGTGCTTTTCAAAACACGGGCTGGAAGCCCGTGTTACAAATTGCTGTTGTGTTGGTATGGGCTTGTGTTTTTTGAAGAAATCAGCCATCGCATCAGCAATTTCTCGGCTTCTATGGCCTGCTGTGGGAACATCTGCTCCAGCCGAACCCCCTGCCATCGGCAACTTTGCCTGTGGCTGGAGATTCGTCGCTAAAAGCTTTTCCCGCAGGGTCCCAAGGACCTGTGAGTGCACCAAATTGGCATTATAGAAACGTACCTCAATCTTCGTGGGGTGCACGTTCACATCATAATCCTCGTAAGGCATTTGAATAAACAAAAAGATTACAGGAAATCTGTTCGGCTCGATAGTTCCTCGGAATGCCTCTTTGATTGCATGTGAGATAAATTTGTCGCGGATAAATCGGCCATTCAGAAATATATATTGAAATTTATTACTCGTCCTTGAATCGCTTGGCCTGCCCATCAAGGCAAAAATATGCACCCCTTTTTCATCAGTTTCAACATCGAGCAAGTTTTCACCAAGTTTGGATGAGAACAATTCGCTTATTCGCTGTCGGAGACCCTGTTGGCTTACCAGCCGATAAAGCTCTCTGCCATTATGTATCAAAGTCAAGTCTAAATCATCTCTTGCCAGTGCAATGCGCGTGAATTGCTCAATGATATGGCCCATCTCAGTATTTGCGGTTTTCAGGAATTTACGCCTTGCAGGCAATTTATAAAAAATATCTCTTATCTGGATGGTTGTGCCGTAATCTGCGCTGGCCGGGCTGACATTGCCTTTACTTCCACAATCAATCTCAATACTATTGCCGGAAATTGAATCTTTTTTTCTGCTCACAGCTTTGACTTGTGCAATAGAGGCGATGCTCGCTAATGCTTCGCCCCTGAAGCCGAGCGTCGATATAGCTTGCAGGTCTTTACTGGTTTTGATTTTGCTGGTGGTATGCGGCTCAAATGCACTGGCTAAGTCTTCAGCGTCCATCCCACCGCCGTTATCGGTAACTGATATTAGTTTTCGCCCTCCATCTTCGATAGATACGGCTATTTTTATCGCCCCAGCATCGATACTATTTTCCATCAGTTCCTTGACCACGCTGGCAGGACGTTCAATCACCTCGCCGGCCGCTATCATATTAACCATATTCTGGTCAAGGACGACTATCTGTCCCATTGGTTTGTCCCGCTTATCTTGTCATTGCGAAGAATCCGCCACAGGCGGATAACGAAGCAATCTAAAACATAACGAATAAGATTGCCACGTCCCTTAGGGACTCGCAATGACAGTTGGTATTATATTAATTTTGAAGCAGGCTTTTGCCGGTCATCTCTTCGGGTTTTGGCAAACCCATCATCTCCAGTAGTGTTGGTCCTACATCTGCCAATCTTCCATTTTCTCGCAATTTGCTGCCTTTATATTGCTCGTCGAACACAATCAAAGGCACATCGCCGATGGTGTGAGCAGTATGTGGGTTGTCGGGGCCGCCATCCATCATTTTCTCGAAATTGCCATGGTCGGCTGTAACTATTGCTGCTCCACCCAAGCTTTTAACCTTGTCCAGAACCTTACCGACGCATTCATCCACCGCCTCAGCCGCTTTCATCGCCGCTTCTAAAATGCCGGTATGGCCAACCATATCCGGATTGGCATAGTTCATCACGACCACATCATATTTATTCGAGTCGAGTCTGTTTAGTACAATATCCACGACTTCATAGGCGCTCATCTCTGGCTTTAAGTCATAAGTTCGAACTCGCGGCGAAGGCGCAATTTGCCTGTCTTCACCCTTAAAGGGCTTTTCGGTGTAATCATTGAAAAAGAATGTAACGTGTGCGTATTTTTCTGTTTCAGCACATCGAAACTGCTTTAGTCCCAGAGAGCTCCAGTACGCTCCTAAAATATTCTTCATTTTCGGCGGTTTCGGAAATGCCACCGGCGCTGGTATTGTCGCATCATATTCAGTCGTACAAACGTAATATATATTTGGCTTGGTAGGCCTTACGAACTCTTTGAAATCCGGCTCAACAAATGCACGCGAGATTTCACGAGGTCTGTCACCTCGGAAGTTGAAAAATATTACGCCATCGCCGTCACTGATGGTGGCTATTGGCTCATTGTCCTCATTGACAATACACGTCGGCTCAATAAACTCATCGGTTACGTCCCTCTCATAACTTTTGGCAACTGCCTCTGCTGCAGATGCTGCTTTAATACCTTTACCTATTCTCATACATTCGTATGCCTTCTGCACACGGTCCCATCTGCTGTCACGGTCCATAGCATAGAATCTACCTATCACGGAAGCAATTTTGCCTATGCCTATTTCCCTGGCTTTCTTTTCGATATCAGCGATATATCCCGCTCCGCTATCCGGCGGCGAATCCCTGCCATCAGTAAAGGCGTGTATGAAAACATCTTTTATATCGTTTCTTTTTGCCAGCTCAAGCAAGCCGTACAGATGGTCCAGTAGCGAGTGCACACCAATGTCGCTGCATAAGCCCATCACATGCATCTTGCCTTTGTTGCTTTTTACAAAATCGATTACATCCAGAAACTCTTTATTTTCAAAAAAGGACCCATCACGAATAGCTTTGCTGATTCTGACAGATTCCTGTGGGACAATTCTTCCTGCCCCGAGATTTTGATGTCCTACTTCGCTATTGCCCATCGTCCCGTCCGGCAGACCTACATCCTCACCGCTGGTATGTATAAGACAATGAGGATACTCGGCCATCAGCATATCATCTACGGGAGTTCTGGCGCGCTTGATTGCATTGTATTCGTCTTCAGCCGGGTTTGGATTATAACCCCAGCCGTCACGTATAATCAGCACGAATGGCCTTCTTTTCAAAACTATTTTTCCTTTTGCCATAGGAAGAAGCTTTCAAGTTAATAAAACAGAGACGAGGCATTACCTCGTCTGCACCTTAGACTACAATTAAATTGAAAGGATATAATACAAAGCTGTGTTAAATATGTCAAATATAGACGTGTGGTCACAATAGCAAAAAATTCTTTGTGTCGCTAAAAGTTTTAGACAGCAACACTTACAATAGTATAATCCGCCACCGATTTAATTTAATTTCTTTCTTAAGGCAACAGACTATAAGTGTTTGTTTAGCAGGGGGTTACTTGGAAGGGGAACGAAAGGTGGTATTTTTGAATACAATTTTAAACTCTATGTCTTCATTTTTGTCCAGCTCAAATTGACCCTCAAGGCCTTCTACTACAAGGGTGGAAAGCAACTGCATACCCAAAGATTCATTATCTTTATAATTTTCCGGAACGCCGATGCCCTTACTGCTGACTCTTAGCTCAATCTCGTCTTTTTCGCCCTCGCGAAGGGATATCATGATTTTGCCATTTCTGCCTCCTGCAAAAGCATGTCTTAAAAAGCTGGAAAGCAGTTCGTTAAGGATAAGTCCGCACGGGATAGCCATACCGATTCCGAGAAAAACTCCCTCAACATTTGTCTCTATTGCGATTTTACTTATGTCAAGACCACGAGAGAAAACCAGATTATCTATCAATTCTTTGATGTATCCGGTGAAATCGATGTTCAATAATTTTCTGGAGTGGTAGAATTCCGCATGTATAAGGGCTATCGCTTTGATTCTGTCCAAACATTCATTTAAAATATTGACATCATCTTTGTCCTTAACGGTTTTAGCCTGGAGTTTCATGCAGCTGCAGACAACATGTATGTAATTCTTGACATGGCTGTGAATGTCTCGCAAAAGTGCTCTTTCTTCTTTAAGAGATACTCTGATTTGCAGCTCTGTTTTTTGGCGTTCCCGGGCATAAATAAGCGTTCGAGCCAATAATAGCTCCAACGGCAGACCCTTAACAAGGTAGTCCATTGCACCGTTTTGAATTGATGCAATTCCCGTTTCTTCATCGTTTAATCCTGTTAACACTACGATAGGTATCTCAAGGTCAACTTTTTTAATTCTCCGAAGCGTCTCAATTCCGGTGCTGTCAGGCAGTCCCAAGTCGAGCAGGACAATGTCATACTCCGTACGACCCAGGGCCAGGTACTCAATAGCTTCCGCCAAACTCCTTACCGGCTCAATAGCAAACTCAACGGGCTGTGGGCACTTGGACAGAACCCGTTTAACTAACCGGATGTCAATCTCATCATCTTCTACGAGCAGAACTTTTATCAAAATCTTGTCGATGAAAATCTGCGCTTTTTCGTTTGTTAGAGTTTCCATTTAATAGCTTTACTATCGCTTTCTTATGTTCGCGACTCTATAAATGAATTATTAATCCACGTATGCCCCATTTCGTAAGACCAGGTGGATAAACATAATGGAACCTGACTCCATCCTTCTATTATCACGACCACCCCATACTATTTACCCTTCTCATCTATATAATTTGTCGGACAGCTGTTGCCCTTACATTAGTAAAAGCGCTACAGTTTCCAGCTCATAGAACGGCAGTCCTATAATAAAGAAAGGAAAAATATTCTGATTTAATAATAAGACCCTTGGCTTCAATAATTGGTGTACATTCTCACGGCCTGGACACCATGTATTGCCAATAGTTTTGACAGCAGCGCTTACTGTGATATAATTACCTGCTGATAAAAGCATTTAAACTAAAGTTGATTATGACAAAGTCAAAAATAGAAAATAGCGGCGTCTGGCCGAGTTCAAACCATTCTTTTTTGAAACACCGACCTTTCACACCGCCTGGTTTAACGGCGCAGCTTGTTTTCTGGCCTTTAATGTTCGCTGGTCTGGCTCTGGATTTATGGAGTAAAAAGGCGGTCTTTAACTATCTGGAACACAAGCCGGATAATAGCATTTCAATTATAGATGGTTTTTTGAGATTGGTAATGGCATTAAATGATGGCGCCGCCTTCGGATTGTTCTCGGGACAACATTATAAACTAATTGCCGTCTCTGTTATCGCAATGATAGCTATCCTTGTTATTTTCCTTTTCAGCGGAAAAGAGCGGAAAATGTTTTACATCGGCTTTGGAATCTCTGCTGGTGGTATTTGTGGTAATTTATATGACAGAGTATTTAACGATGGCTTAGTACGTGACTTTATAGATGTCTATATCTCCATATTTTCGCGTGAGTATCATTGGCCTGCTTTTAATGTTGGAGATAGCTTGCTTTGTGTCGGTATAGTTTTACTGTTTATTTCAATTTTTCCTACTGCGAAGCCGCATCGAACACATGGTCAGCAACATAAATAGGGGCGTTTGATGCTGCCCCCAGAGCAATAGCATCGGAAGGACGGGAGTCAATTTCAACAGTTTTGCCATTCAAACGCAGGCATATCTTTGCATAAAAGGTGTGATTGCGCAAGTCATTTATGACTATCCTTTCTATTTTTGCACCAAGGCCTTTAATCACACCATCCAACAAATCGTGTGTCATCGGACGCGGCGGCTCAATGCCTTTTAATCGGCGGTCGATTGCGAAAATTTCAACTATGCCGATAACAATCGGAAAGCTGCGTTCTCCGTGACGCTCCTTTATGACGATTATCTGCTGGTCGGACATCTCGTTTATGATTATACGCGATAATTCAGCTTCTCGTTCCATTTTAGTACCGCCTTTATTGTATCAATTATTTTAGTTCCGCAAGGTGTTTTTCAACGGTCTTTAACTGTTCTGTTAGTTCAGCCAATCTATCTTTCGCCTGGGTAACAACTTCCGGCTTGGCTTTGCTAACAAAATTTTTATTGGCCAGCTTGGCTTCTACCGCTGTTTTAGCTTTTTCTATATCCTGTTTTTGCTTTTGAAGTCGTTTTCTTTCAGCTTCAGGGTCAATCACATCGTGAACAAAAATTTGCATATCATCTACTATCGAAGTTGCAGCATTCTTAGGCTTTTTTATGTTGGTATCGGCCATAAATACTTTAACACCTGCCAATTGGCAAATTAGTTCAGAGTTATCATTTAATATCTGGGCGACCTGTACCGAAGTGTTCGCCGAAGTCGTTAGCGTTGTTGTAAGAGGGATATTGTATTGACTTTTAATATCTCTTATTGCCCGAATTGGACTTTGGATAATTGAAATTCGTTTTTCTGCTTCTGTATCAATTAAAGAGTCCAATCTTTCTGGCCATTGGGCAGCTACCAAAGCATTTGCTTGGGCAGCTTCTGCAATCCCATTGAGCTTTCTTATTGGTACAACTTCATTGAGTTTTTGGAATATTCCTTCAGTGATAAATGGTATAAATGGGTGCAGCAAACGCAAAATCTCATCCAGCATGAAAGCAAGCACATTTTGAGCAATTGGCTTTTGCTCTTTATCCTGCATTCTTGGTTTAATCCACTCAAGATACCAGTCGCAGAAATCGTTCCAGAAAAACCTGTAGAGAACCGACATTGGCTCATTGTACTTAAATTCTTCTAATGATTTAGTAACCTCGGCAATTGTTCGCGCCAGACGGGAGAGAATCCACTTGTCGGTAATATCTATCTTGTCTTTGTCGAATTTTTCCGGGTCTATCCCAGCAAGATTCATCAAGGCAAAACGCGAGGCATTCCACAGCTTATTGCAGAAGTTTCTGCCTGTATCAAATTTCGGCGATGTGTTCTCTACACGCCCATCAGGCAGTGTCATTTGCGCGACCGGCATACGAATATCCTGTGTATCTGTGGTCATATTTGCCAGGGTGAACCGCATTGCGTCTGCCCCGTGACTGTTGATAGCAACCAGCGGGTCAATGCCGTTACCTAAGCTCTTGGACATCTTACGGCCTTCGCCGTCCTGAATCATTGCGTGGATATAAACATTCGTAAATGGAATATCGCCGACACAGTATTGACCCATCATCACCATTCGCGATACCCACAGCGTAATAATCTCTCTGGCCGTACAAAGCACATCGCCTGGATAGAATGTCTTTAATTCCGGCGTATCATCCGGCCAGCCAAGCGTACTAAACGGCCATAGCGCCGAACTAAACCACGTATCTAAAACGTCGTCATCTCTTTCACAGGAAACGACCTTTGGCGCTAATTCGTTTCCTGCCCCGAACGCTTCGACTCCAAAGAGTTTCTTGAACTCATCATTGTCGGCTTTATACTTTCTTACCAATTCAATATCGCGAGTACTGTGGTGTTTCGCAATTTGCGAAAACAGATCAAGTGCCTTTTGGGCTTTGATCGTTCTTGCGCAAACATAGTATGGGAAATAGCCCTCTATTAGTTCTGGAGATTGATAATAAGCAACATCTTCCCTTATTCCACATGTCTCCAGAAATTTGTTAAGAAGTCCAAGATACCTTTCAACATAAGCTTCATCCAGCTCATTTGGACTTTGGTAATGTGCAGTTGTAAGAACGATTGTCCAGACAGGGATTTGATGTCCCCACCAGAGTTGTCTGCTGATGGGCCAGTCTCGTAAATTTTCCAACCAGCTTTGATAGGTCTTTGCGTAACGCTCAGGAGTAAAACGCAGCCGACCGTCAAGTAACGGCTTCAAAGCCAGACCAGCCAAAGAGTTCACCGGCACATCGGTCCCGTCAATTAATGGTGGCACGGCCATCTTGGCCGTGTCTTCACGGGCTGGAAGCCCGTGCCACTTTATTGGCTTTTTCACAGCGATATACCATTGGTCGGACAAATATGGCTCGATAGGAACATGGCTGCGATAGCTGTGTCCGACTTCATGGGCATATTCTCGAACATCCTCTAAGAGTTTTTCCTGGCGGAACCATTCGACGATGGCTTCGCGTGCCTCGAACCGGTCCATACCAATAAGATTTTCAACATCGGGATTTTTAATATCCTCCCAGTCCGTCCAGTCGTATTTATCGCTAATCGACCCATCCGGCGCCATAACGTTGATAATTGCCAGCCCATGTTTCTGGCCAATCTCCCAGTCGTCCGGGTCATGGGCAGGGGTAACCTTCAAAAATCCGGTTGAATATTTTGCCTTTTCATCATCGCTGTTCGGGTCGGGCAGAATAACATGCTCATCCGCTATGATAGGAATAATCCGGCCAACGATTGGCAGTTGAACCTTCTTGCCGACCAGATATTTTGCCCGCGGGTCGTTAGGATTCATCGCCACAGCAGTATCGCCTAACATTGTCTCCGGCCGGGTCGTAGCGACGGTTACATATTCGACTCGTTTGCCTTCAATCTGGACCGGCTC
>CAZZHL010000019.1:4829-14844 GCA_964653945.1 uncultured Pirellulales bacterium | reverse complement strand
CAAATGGCACTGTGAAGATATACAGCCAGGCCGATGAGCCCGTCTCGCCCTCGGCTCGCCGAGGCGGGCAGGGGTATCTATCTTATGTTGGCGGGACAGGCATAAAATATATTCCTGTAAATGAGGAGATAGAATTAAATCTCGGGCCAGCCCGATTGGTGAAGGTAGAGCCGGAATTGATGGATTTCAAGACAGATAACTACGTATTCGACCATAAAGGCAATATTGCCGGCTGGGACGAGATACGGAGCTGGCAGATAGAGATTACCAATACACGGACGCTTCCGATAGAGATTGAGATTACTCGCGGCTTTGATACCGCGTACTGGACTTTGCAAGCTGATGTACCTTATGAAAAGCACGATGTTACACACGCTCGCTTCAAAACAAAAGTTGAGCCACGAAGCAAGTGGACATTCAGATATATGATAAGAACATATCACGGGCAGCGAGAGGAGAAGTGGGAAGAAAATTAAAAATCAAAGATTAAAATGCAAAATTACAAATCAAAATTCAAAAAAAGGTAACAGTAAAATGAAACGGTATTTTGTATTTGGTGTGATTGTGCCGGGAATAATAGGATGTTTCCTGCTGGCAGCAGAGGCGAGAGATGAAAAAGATGTACCGGAGGGTGATGTCAAAGCTGTGGTTACTGGTAACAGCCGGTTTGCATTTGAGCTTTATGCAAAGCTCAAAGATGACCCCAATGCAGTTAAGCAGGATGGCAATCTGTTTTTCTCGCCTTACAGTATATCGGCGGCATTGGCTATGACGTATGCCGGTGCACGCGGCGAGACAGAAAAACAGATGGCTAAGGTTTTGCATTTTACATTGCCGCAGGAGCGTTTACATGCTGGGTTTGCCGCTTCGGGCAAGAGAATGAGAGCCGACCCTGATGAGCTCCGGATTGCCAATTCCCTCTGGGGTCAAAAAGATTATGGTTTTCTGGAAGATTTTCTCGAGCTAACAAAGAAATATTACGGTGCGGAGCTAAAGGAGGTTGACTTTATTAAGGAAACAGAGAAGTCCCGTAAAACTATAAATAAATGGGTGGAAAAGAGGACAGAGGAAAAAATCAGTGAGCTTATCGGAAAAGGTATTCTTAGTCGTTATACGGTGCTGGTTTTAACCAATGCCATATACTTCAAGGGTGACTGGATGATTCAGTTTGATAAGAAAAATACGAGAGATGCTCCATTTGCGATTTCAGCAGATAAAAAAGTGAATGTGCCAATGATGTATCTGAAAGAAAAGTTCAAATACTGGGCCAATGAGGATTTGCAGGTTCTCGAACTGCCGTATGAACGTGAACATCTGAGTATGATAGTACTTCTGCCGAAAAAAGCTGATGGACTGGTGGAGTTTGAGAAATCACTTACGCTTGATAATCTAAATAACTGGCTGGCAGGATTACGTAAGCGTGAGGTTATGGTTTATCTGCCCAGGTTTAAGATAACATGGGGGGCGTTCGAACTGAAAGATGTTCTCAAGGATATGGGTATGCCGCATGCGTTTTTTTGGCCGCCTGCCGATTTTTCAGGTATGACCGTAAGAAAGGATTTGTTTATTTCTAATGTACTGCATAAAGCATTTGTCGAAGTCAATGAAGAAGGCACCGAAGCGGCAGCGGCGACAGCTGTGGTTATGACAAGATCTGTAGGGACGGTATTCCGTGCGAACCATCCTTTCATATTTATGATTAAGGATAATCGGGCAGGCAGTATTTTGTTTATGGGGCGAGTTGTGAACCCTGCGAAAAGTGAGAAAGAAGTGGTTGCAGACAATGAGCAAATGATAACGGGAACGATTCGGCGTGTTGGTGTGGAAGGGGGGTTTTATGGTATAGTCGCAGATAATGGACAGAAATATGACCCTGTAAATTTGCCTTCAGCATATAGAAAAGACGGCCTGCGTGTGAAGTTTCAGGTCAGGGAGAAAAAGGGTATGATGGGGTTTCATATGTGGGGGAAAATTGTAGAAATCGTTAAAATCGAAGAACAAAATTACAAGTAAGAGTGTTAATCGGTATAAATCTGGATCAAAGAATGAATTTTAGGAGATTGAATTATGAACGGTAAAACAATCAAACTAATTACAATTTTACTGCTTGTATGCAGTGCGAACTCTCAGGCGAGGATTAAATTGGTAGCACTGCCTGAGCGGGCGGCTACTGTGATTCGCTTAGACAATCCACAAGCAACTCTAATTGAGGAAGAGCGGGTGCTGACGCTGCAGAAGGGCCTTAACAAGGTTGACTTTTCATGGAAGGGGGTCAGCATTGATGCCGATTCGATTCGGCTAAGGCCGCTCGACCACCCAGGCAAGGTAACGCTTCTAAATGTTAGTTACCCGCCTAATGAAGCAGCACTTGTCTGGGAAATCAGCAGCGGCAGTGACTACGCAGAGACGGTGCGAATCAGCTATCTGCTGAGTAATATCGACCGGCTGATTACATACAAGGCGATAGCCGACAAGGCGGAAACCTATGTTGATTTGAAAAGTTTTCTGGTGCTGCGGAATTTCTCAGGCGAGGATTTCGACCGGGCACGGGTGCTTCTGGATTATGGCGAGGCCTTCGAGCAGGGCATCAGCCACGAGGAGACCAAGCGCATGCTGTTTCTAAAGGCCGGCAAAGTGCCGATTACCAAGGTCTGGACGTTCGATGCGGCCAGGCAGCCATGGGACCCTGAGAAGCTGGAAAATCAGAATGTAGGTATCCCGGTAAGCTATCGAATTGTCAACGACAGCAAAAGCGGGCTGGGTGAATTTGCTTTGTGGGGCGGAAAAGCACGGATTTTTCAGGATGATGGGCACAAAAGCACCATCTTTTTAGGTGAAGATGTAACGACCCTTGTGCCTGTTGGCGAGAAGACCGAGCTTTATATAGGTGACAGCAGAGATATTGTCGTAACACAACGGAAAATGACTGATACCCAAATCAATTTAATAAAGAACAACAAAGGCAAAGTCATTCTGTACGATACTGATGAAATAATCACCGCCAAGATTGAGAATTTCAAGGACAGTCCCGCTGTTCTTACTGTGATTGAGCATATCCCCGGCCAATGGGATATGGATAAGTGCAATATGAAGTACCAGAAAAAGGACGCTAATACCCTTGAGTTCGAGATTGAGCTGCCGGGGCGTACTGAAAAAGGCCCTGCCGTTAAAGAACTGAGGATGCACTACCATCGTCGTAATGTCAGGCCATAGAAAGCAGATGAAAAGAAACTGGATTCCCGCTTTCGCGGGAATGACGAAGATAAAGGAGCAGAAAAATGAAACGTATTATACTTACTTTACTCATAGTCGTTGTGATGACCAACGCCAGTTTGGCGAAGATTGATTTGGTTACGCTGCCTTCGCGAGATACCGTGCAGCTTACGATTTATAACTCAGCGGATATGACACTTGTTCGCGAAAGCAGGGCGTTGACGCTGAAAGACGGCAAAAACAAATTGCAGTTTTCCTGGGCCAATACGCTCATCGACCCGACCAGCTTAGAGATGCTTCCTAAAGCCGATGCCGACAAAATCGATATCGCTGATTTGACCTATCCGCCGAGAGTAAGAAATCTCGGCCTGTGGAATATCGACAGCGGTGTAAGCGGCAAAGTGCCGGTGGAGATTACGTATTTGACCAGTGGTCTAACTTGGCGGGCGTTTTATATGGGTACGCTCACCGAGGATGAAAAGACGATGCGCCTGAAGGGCTATGTGCGGGTTACCAATAACAGCGGTGAAGACTACAAAAACGCCCAGACGCGTCTTATCGTCGGCAAGGTACATATCCTCGACCGAATCGCAGAACTTGCCCGAAGGCAATATCCATATGGCAGGCCTCATGAGATAGTACCATTAGCGGGAGCACCCGTTCGCGGACTGGATAGAGCGAAGAAGGAGATGGAAAAATTAGCATTTGCGCTTGAAGAAGCACCTATGATGAAGCCGAGGGAAATCAAAAAGGAAGGCCTGAGTGAATATTTTCTCTACACAATCGAAGGAACCGAGACGATTCCTACGGGCTGGTCGAAACGGCTGGAGAGCTTTGACGTTGACGAGGTGGCGGTAATGAATCTCTACAAGTACGAAGAAGAACGATATGGCAATTCAGTTGTGCGGTTTCTTAGTTTCAAGAATGACAAGGAGCATAACCTTGGCGAGACCCCTATCCCCGGCGGAATGTTGAAAGTTTACAGAACCGCTGATGAGCAAGGGCACTTGTCCTATACGGGCCAATCCTCGTTTAAGTATATTCCCGTAGATGAGGATGTGGAGCTTAATCTTGGCCCGGTTGCCGATGTGGTTGTTGAGCCAAAACTTATGGATTTTAAGACGGACAACTACAGGTTTAACCATAAAGGTAACATATCCGGCTGGGATGAAATACGTACATTCAAGGTTGAGGTCAAAAATACTCGTGACATTGGCGTCAAGGTCGAGATTCAGCGGAACTTCGATACCCAATACTGGAAGCTGGAGACCCAGGCTTCGCCTTCGGCTACGCCGAGGCGAGCAAAGCAGGATTACGAAAAGGTTGACCTTGATACGGTGAAGTTCACCCTTAATTTAGAACCCAGGTCGAAAAAAGAATTTGAGTATGTCCTGACAACCTATCACGGCGTCAGGCAAGAGGACTGGGTGGGTGCCTCACGGTAATTGATTGCCGGCTCTAAAGTAAAAGGATAAGGTCATGATGAAGCAGGGCTTCGGTCAGACTTCGTCGCCCGGGCGAGAAAGACGTCAAACGCAGGGCCAAACTGCTGCAGGTAGTATAAAGAATAAGCCCGGTCAAAAACCAGCAGAGGTAATAAGATAACTGTGCCGATATATGGTATCATTAGTAATACACTCGCACAGCACAGGCAACATCCAACGCAGAAGCCAAGAGCAATAATCGCACCAATAGTAATCGCTATTACAATTTGAAAAAGTATGTACAGAGTAAAGCGAAGCTTATTGGCCGAGAGGATTGTTATAAATTCCCGCCAGCCGGCTGTACAGCTTGCCGTTCGCAAAAACATAATCGGCACGACAAAATCCATTGTGAATTTTTTCACTAAGGACAACACTACGGAAATAACAAAAATAAGCAGGGCAAATAATACAATTCCGGGAATGGAAAACGAGTGCAAACCAGTTTTGCATACAGCCATAATAACAAGAAAAACTATGCCGAGGACGGGTAAAGCCACTACCAAAAAACTTATGATGCCCAGCGCGATTCTAAACAAAAAGAGACTATCGGCGTGCTTTTTGAACTTTCGCCAGGGATTTGTGACCTCCGCTTTGTTCTGGGCAACACAGTGAAGAAACATAAACCTGCCTCGGCTGTTGAGCCAGGTAATAGCAAGCCACAGAATTATTGAAAATATCACGACAATGGCTACAACAGGCATAATCCAGTATAGGTTCTCCAGGATAAATTCTTTTGCCTCGTTGATGGCATCAGCTATTTGAGCATCCCAGTTTTTTTCGTGGTGGATATTAAATTGTGGTCCTCCGCCGCCACCACCTCCTGAACTTCCAAGATATGCTAACCAGGCGCAGAAACCAATAACAAACCATCTTTTCAGGTCGAAGGGTCTGAAAAGCATTATTTTTACTCTGTCTATAGCAGGCGTTATAGGGTCGATTACACTTACTTTGTCCGGCCGTTCAGCGGTCATAATATAAGTCCTCCCGTTATTCGATAACTAATTTTTTAACTTAAGATTTTTGCTGCTGCTCGCCTCGCTGCGAAGCGGGCTGTTTTAACTGACGTAGTTCCTTTAGGACCGGCCAATCGGCAAAAGCAAGGTAGAAAGCCATAATTATATTCGCAATGGGTACGAGCATTAACAGGCCAAGCGCCCAGCAATAGCCGGCCTTGGAAAAAATCTTGCAGGTAATGAAAATCTTTATAACGGTCGCTATCAATCCTGCAAATATAGCGAACATGACGAACAGGATTATAAATACCGGGACGATATCTGGGCTGTGATTAGTACAGGCCAAAGTAATAAGTTCCATTATTTTCCCTTTCTGTTATCTTCAGAAATCAATTTTACCAGCCCCCACATCTTCTTGTCCCACTGCCCCGACTTGCGTCGGGAGGCGCAGACAAGAGCAGGGACTGAAAATACCATATTTATAGTATAGCGGATAGAAAACCACTGACAAGAGGAACTTTGCTATAGAAGCTAATACTCTTAAGATTAGCTGACAGCTTTTGGCTTGACAGAGACAGGGGTTTCGGATACTATACTGCCGAAGTTGGTAACGGGTGAAGCGAAAAAATAGAGTGGAGGAAAATTGGCTTATGAGTGGAAAAAGAACGATTATTTCAGTTTGCGTGAGTATTGCACTGGTCAATCTCTTGTTGCTTGGTAGTGCAAAGGGGGTGACTGATAATGCATCGATTCTACTTGAACTCGCGAGTGAAAAGTTTGGTGCGCTGACAGAAGCAGATAAAAAGCTGTTCAGGGCTGTTGCTAACGGTGACTTTGCCGACTACAGTGCCGAAGATGTGAATGACAACAATCCAGCAGATGCCAACAAGTGGAGTCCTGAGCGTGTTCTCAAGGCCAACCGCATCGAGTGGCTCTGCACAGATAAAAAAGCATCGGAACTGGTAACACATCGTGGCATTAATGTTAAAGGATTACGAATTGATGAAGACCTTGCCCTTCAACTCGCAAGAATTCCATTTCCATTGATTTTTCATAGGTGTGCTTTTACCGGAATAATCTACCTGCAGTCAGCTAGGGTTCGCGGGATTTATCTGAATGGGACGCACACCCGCTCAATCTTCGCTGGTGGTATCGAGATTGCAGGAGACCTTTTCTTACGTGACGGTTTCAAAGCTGAAGGCGAGGTTCGTCTGCTTAGGGCAACGATAAGCAGAGTCCTTAATTGTGAAGACGGCCAGTTTCTTAATAAAGGGGCGATGGCACTAAATGCTAACGATTTAAATGTTGAGGGTGATGTTTACCTGCGTAAAGGATTCAAGGCCGAGGGTGAAGTGTGCCTACGTGGAGCGACAATAGGCGGGCAGCTTAGTTGTATCGGGGGGCACTTTGTTAATGCCCAGGGATATGCGCTCGGTGCTGATGCAGCGAGTATCAACAGCAGTGTCTTTTTGTGTAATGGTTTCAGGGCCGAGGGTGAGGTGTGTCTGCTTAGGGCAAAGATAAATGGAAACCTTGTGTGTGATGGAGGTCAGTTTAGTAATCCAGAGGGCCACGCTCTTAATGCAAATGGTGCTAGTATAGCTGGTTCGGTTCTTCTACGTAATGGTTTCAAAGCCGAGGGTAATGTGGCTCTTATGGGTTCGACAATTGACGAGTACTTTCAATTGTGGGCGGTTGATTCACCGGAGAAGTATACTTTAGACCTTAGGGATGCCGAGGTCGGTACGTTGTATGATAAAGCTGGAAGCTGGCCGGAAAGTGACGCTCTTTTTCTCAACGGTTTGGTTTACGACAGTATTGCTGACAAGGCTCAAAGAGACGCTGTAAGTCGCATCAAATGGTTGAGGCGGCAGCCAGAGGGATTTCGACCGCAGCCTTACGAGCAACTCGCTGCGGTTCTTCGCAAAAGTGGGGATGAGGAAGGAGCAAAGGAGGTTCTCATCGCGAAGAATAAGGACAAAGCGTGGCTTACAAAACTGACATGGAGCGAATGGTTCTGGTATCGTATATTTGGGTGGATAATTGGCTATGGGTATCGTCCTTTGCAAGCCTTTTGGATAGGATTGGTGTTTATTGTTCTGGGCTTGATTCTTTTCGATATCGGATATTGTGTTGGTTTGATTACACCACATAGCGAGTCTGCCTACGTTCAAAAAGATACCGGCATAGTCGTCCCCGGAGATAAAACCCGTCATCTATCGGATGTCTATCCAAGATTTAGTTTTCTGATGTACTCAATAGATGTTTTCATTCCATTGGTTGATCTTCACCAAGCTAAATACTGGTTGCCTAACGCGAATCGGGGACCCGAATATCTCAACATAAAAGGGATTTCTTTGCGCGTTGGCGGTATGTTCCGTTTTTACATGTGGATTCACATTATGTCCGGCTGGGTACTTACATCGCTCCTTGTTGTTGGCCTGACAGGGTTAGTTCGTACATAGATGCAGCGCCTGGTAGAGATTTAGCTATATTCAATGTCGAGGGTATGGGGCAGCTTATTGAGAGGGCAGGCGTTGCATTTGGCCTTTGGTTTGCAAAATTCTTTGCCGAGTCTTACCAATAATGCGTGGTATTCATTGAAAAGCTGAGAATCCTGTGGCAGATTTGATTGGAACAACTCTCGCAGTTGTTCGTAATCAGCATCCGGCTCGATTAGCCCGTGGCGGAAGGCAACGCGAGCGGTATAAGCATCCACAACAAAAACGGGCCTATCGAGGGCATAAAGTAATATCGAATCAGCGGTTTCGCGGCCTACGCCTTTTACAGATAACAGTTCCACCCGTAACCGCTCAGTGTCAAGACCTTCAAGATTTGAGAGCTTTCCATCATAATTTTCAAAAAGCCAGTTTATAAGGTTCTTGAGCCGGCTGGCTTTTATATTGTAGTAACCGGCTGGCCGAATAAGCTCTGCGAGCTGTGAAATATCGATATGATAAAGCTTTTCCGGAGATAGAAGGTCAGCGGATTTCAGATTGGCTATTGCTTTTTCGACATTAGACCAGTTGGTATTCTGGGTCAGGATAGCGCCTGTTATGATTTCAAACTGGGTGTCGCCCGGCCACCAGTGCTGAGGGCCAAAATGCTCAAAAAGCAATTGATAAATCTGAGTTAACTGCTCGCGTATCATCGCGGTATTTATTTGCCAAACACTATTATCTTAGGCCGGATTTTTCCTTTCGGTCAGAGCTTGTCCTGAGCCCGCCGAAGGAAAGACCTAAAAAGCCGGCCAATTTTGACTATTGTAATTTCGCCTGACTTAAAGTAAACTCTGACAAATAAACTGCGAACGGTCAACTGATTTTTCAAGTATTAAGGACAAAAGAAAAAAGTCAGAAAATTTAGAGCAGCACAAAGGATGAAGGATAAATATAAGTACGGCACAGGTCAGTTGTTTAACTTTACAGGAGATTCCTACCTTGAGAGGACATCCCGGCCGATTTACGCCATAGTTTTTCTATTGCCATTCATTGTTTTCTACGAGCTGGGGACAATTTTTATCAATACCGATGTGCTGAACGAGACCCAGGTTCGCGTGGTGGCGTTTGTATGGCTGCAGAATTTACTGGGTACAACAAGCAAGCTGGCCTGGATAATACCTCCCCTGGCGGTTGTGGTATTTCTGTTGGCCCTGCAATTGGTATCACGAAAACACTGGTATTTCAACCTGGATGATATTTTGCCAATGGCTGTCGAATGCATTCTGCTTGCGATACCGTTGATTGTACTGAGTTTGTTTTTGAGCAGCCCCGCTCAGCCGCAGAGTGATATTGCCCAGTTCGGTAAGGCAAATAGTGAGGCCATACTGAGCTGCTTCTCGGATGCAATCGACTGTTTATTGTTGGGAGTTACAGAGGGGGTGAAAAGCGGTTCTCTGCTGGCTGACATAGTTACCGGTATAGGGGCTGGGATTTATGAGGAGCTTATTTTTCGGCTGATTTTGATTGGCATTTTGATGCTGCTGTTTCAGGATGTTCTTCGGCTGAATCACAAAAGCTCGATTATATTATCTGTTCTTGTTTCAGCGGCATTATTCAGCGCGCATCATCATATAGTTTTTGTAAATGGGCAATTATCATCAAACGCTCCATTTAACTGGGCTGAGTTTATCTTCCGCACAATTGCAGGCATTTATTTCGCAGCTCTTTTTGCAATTCGTGGTTTTGGAATCACAGCGGGCACCCATGCCTTCTACGATATCCTTGCCACCATCATCAACGCAGTTTTTTTTCAGCACTGAAATCCGGCATTTGAGCATTTTTTTAATTTTTTGAAAAAAACTTTACTGCCGTTACTCGTTTATGTTGCGTGGCTTGCAAAATAATCGTCCTATAAGCCCCGGAG
>CAZZHL010000019.1:0-4819 GCA_964653945.1 uncultured Pirellulales bacterium | reverse complement strand
TATTATGCTTGAAAAGGTGCTGCAAATTTTGTATAATAGCGTCAAATACAGGGGTTTTAAGATTTGTATTTGGAATTGCTTTTATGGAATCACCACAAATCAATGTAGCTATAGAAGAATTAACCTTCAGTTTATTTCAAAGACCTTTGCACCCAGAACTATTTCAGCTTTATGCCAGCCGACGATTGAAGACCGAAAACTACGAGGCGATAATCTGGATTACCGGCTGCACTCATGTTGTCAGTGTTTTTGCTGGTGATGCATGCCTTAGTGAGGTTATAAGCACTCCAGGGCAGATGCTTCCTTCTCGCGGTTTGATTGAGCGTTTCCAATTCCGCGGTCCACGAACCCATAAATGCACCGTGAACCGGCAAATAAGCTATATGACCGATTTTCAGGTCGAAAAGATGAGCCCCAATCTGTATCGGCAGAGCTATACCGACCTTGAGCGTTTCGCCCGAAATAGAGGGGTCTTTGTCAAATTTCCGGGCTTGGAAGTCGGAGGATTACAGCCTTTCTGCTATATTGACTTCGAGGCGAGACGAAGTGAATTGCACGTCCATACTTTTGCGGCTTACCCTGACCAGGTAACGATGATTAAGACCCAGTCATTGTTCGATTTTCAATAAGATAAGAATATCTACTGATTTTGCATTTCCTACATTATTAGCGATTCTGTAAATTCCAGCCGAGTGTCCTGCTAAAGCCAGAGCAATTCACAGGATGTTTATCTATATTTTTGGATGAGTGCTGCGCACAGCATCTGCATCTCACGCTATCGGGCACTACTGCGAATTGTTGTAGGTAAACCCCGTTAGAAAGCTCGGGTTATGTTTTAGACCTTCACCCGGTGAGAAAAATTATTTCTAACGGGGTATAGCAGGAAAAACTTAGTCGTAGGCGCTTAGATTTGTACGTGTTGCTTCAGGACGTCCAGCTTTGCCCGGATTTCCTCAGCCATTTTGCTGTTTGGAAAATCGTTGATAATTCGCTGGCCGATATCGAGGGCTTCGTCCCATCGCTTTTCGATGACGGCGGTGGTAAATTGCATGCCGAGATCGTGCAGTTTTGACCTGAAGACATCGCTGGCTGCCTCCCGCAGAGCCGAACCTTCATTGGGGGTTAGATACAGGTCAAGCTCTTTCAGTATCTCCAGACTGCGGTCTGTATCTTTGCGCTGTACAGCGTCGTCCCATTCGGCGAGCAATGCTTTTTTGCGCCCTTGTTTTTTATCGAGTAATCTCTGTCGCATTGCCTTTGCCTTTTCGCTGTCTGGATAAGCCGCAATTAATCCTTCTGTCTGAACGCTTGCCTGGACCCACCGATAGTTTTCCAGCAGTTCCTCAATATGTGCTATGGACTGGTTTATTCTCTCCTGGACGGTTGCGACACGGTATTTTTCCATTTGGTCATTCAATTCTTCAGCGAGGTCATTGTATTCGGGGCGTTTAGCAATTTCGTCAATTATATTTTTGGCGGCATCAAAATCCTGCTGCTGAAGTTTCTCAAAGACGGCCTGACGCAAAGAATGTCTGTCCTCTTCACGAAATGCAATCGCCTTTGCTATTTCGCTGACGCGGGTGCTCTCATTGATTTGCAACAGCCCTGTCCGTATCTTATCCAGGGCACCGGTAACTTCTTCGAGTTTTGTACTATTGTCTCGAAGTGCATCAAGTATCTTGAATACTCTTGATAGCATCGCCAGAAGTGCACTTAAAAACACCAGCACACCGAGCAACAGTACGAGAGGTCGCACGGTTTCGGTTTTTTCGAAGACGTCTGTAGAGGCCGAAAGCAGTAATACGATTAGTAATGCGGCACAAACAATCACAACGTGCCATTTGAATTGTCGAAAGAAGCTTGCTGTGTCCATAAATACACCTCTCCTTAACTAAAACCTAACTTTTAGCAACCAGTCTTTAATATATTATAATACTAAAGGCCTTGCCTTGTCAAGGACTGAATATTTTATGGAATTCTGCAGCTAACCGGCAAACAATCGGCTATAATTAGCGTAATAGCTGGAATAGAGGTATGTGGAAATATTGGTGAACAATAAGGGGCGATTGATATGAAAACAGTTAAATATGTGTTTTTGCTTCTGGTTGTTTTAGGATGTTCTGCTGGGGGCTTCCGCCTTCACGAGAGCTACGGCGGACAAGGGGCGATGGATAAACCAGAGGAAAAGGAAAAAACGAGCGAACAAGTCGTCGTGGAAGGAAATAAAGAATTTGCTCTGGCGCTTTTCGCAAAACTGCGAGCCGAGGAAGGAAACCTGTTTTTCTCGCCTTACAGTATATCGACAGCTCTGGCGATGACGTATGCAGGTGCAAAAGGCCAAACGGAAACTCAGATGGCCAAAGTCCTGCACTTTCCTACATCGCCAGTTGTGCCGGACAGGCAGCAATTTGCCTCAGCGTTTGGGAAAATCATCAAGGATCTAAACAACAGAGGTAAGAAAGGCGGCTATGAGCTTACCGTCGCTAACGCCTTGTGGGGCCAGCAGGGTTATGAATTTCTTAATGAGTTTCTGGAGCTTATCAAAACAAACTATGATGGTCAATTCAATGAGGTCGACTTCATAAGCGATACCGAGACAGCACGCAAAACCATAAATGCCTGGGTCGAAGAGAAGACTAACAATAAAATCAAGGACCTTATCGCTAGTGGAGTGCTCAGCAAGTTGACCCGGCTGGTTCTGACAAATGCCATTTACTTTAAGGGTAACTGGGCAAGGCAGTTCGAAAAGGACAAAACAAAAGAAGCTCCATTTACACTGATTAGCAATGATAAAGTAGATGTCCCGATGATGAACCAGATAGCAAAGTTCGGATATATGGAAACGGAGGATTTTCAAGGCCTTGAACTGCCCTACGTGGATAATGAGCTATCGATGATTATTTTTCTTCCCAAAACCAGCGAAGTCCTGAGCTTGCCGAAGGGCGATGGGCTGGCTGATTTTGAGAAAAAGCTTACAACCGAGAACCTTTCACAATGGCTGGGCAGACTCCACAAACGCAAAGTCAAAGTTTCCGTTCCTAAGTTCAAGATTACAGATGAGTTTTCTCTTGTCTCTGTACTCAAATCGATGGGGATGACGGATGCCTTTACGCCGGATACTTTTATGCCGGACGCAGCTGATTTTTCTGGGATAAATGGTAAAAGAGACCTTTTTATTTCAGCGGTTATTCACAAGGCCTTTGTTAATGTCGATGAGGAGGGAACTGAAGCAGCGGCGGCAACAGGAGTAGTTGTAGGCATAACATCGGTTGGACCAAGCCGGACACCAGTCTTTCGAGCGGACCATCCATTTCTGTTTGTAATTCGTGATAATCAATCCGGAAGCATTTTGTTTGTTGGCCGCGTGATAAATCCGAAAGTGTAATGCCTACAACCCAGCGGTGTTCTACGGACGATTTTCGCTATCTTTTCTTCAGGACATAGTAGTTTTTCTGACTGCTAATTGGGTCTTTCCATTCCAGAAATAAGTATATAGAACCTTCTATCTCTTTTATCAGATATTTATTTTTTGTTTTGTCCCCGGGATGCCACAAATAACCTTCCCTCTACGTCCAGATTTTAGAGGTCCTGCCATCTTTGAAGAAAGAGAGCTCCTTTAGATAAAAGGTGCCTTGCCAGTGCTTTTGGCCGGGTTTGAAAACATCTATGTTAGGAACAAAATCGACAGTTTGCCATTTGCCAAACGGGTTCTGATTTACAACAGAGGTAGTTTTTCTTCTGCTTTTAACTATGTCGGGCTTTGCATCTTTTACAAGGTCGATAAACTTCTGGGGATTTATAATTTTAGCTCCGTTTCTTTTTACCAATGCCGAGTCAAAAAGAAGCTGCCGCATTTGTTCCGGTTTCAGTTCCGGCCGTATCTGCCAGCCCATAGCCAAGACACCGGCACAGTATGGAATAGTCCAGCTAAGCCCTCCGGTTCCGTAGTATTGGTAGCTGCAATCACCTTTGTTGTACTCTTCGGCTGTTGTTCTCGGAGCCGAAGGAACGAGCAGGCGGTTTTTGGGATAATGCTCGGAGTTTGGGTTGCCGGGAGTGCATGCGCTGACACTTTCGGGCATTTTGGCATTGTACCAGCACCGACCGATTAATCCACGGTGAGTAGTACAGTCGAGCACAAGAATACCTGCCGCTTCGGCGCGACGGCAGGCCCTGTCCCACATCTGTTGGTTTTTCTCAAAAGGAGACCCTGTTCCGGAAGGTGCCGCCGAGACAGACACAACGCGGATTTTTCCCGAGGCAGGGAGGTTTTTGTTTTGTTCAATAATCCAATCAAGTGCCTTTGCATAATAGGCCGAGTCCTTTTTCCATGACGGCGCAGCAGTGTAGTAGACGTTAGCGTCAGGGGCTGTTCCACAATTGGTACCGACGAGCAGACTTGTGACCGCTGGGCCGTGCATACTACTTTTTGTCCCGCAGCCTGTATCGTGATAAGCAACGATTTTGCCGACAAATTCAGGGTGGTCAAGGTACATCGGCTGGTCAATAATAGCTACATTGACACCCTTACCTGTGATACCTTGCTGGTGTAGCTTGCGAACGCCGAGACCTGGATTCATCGCGTCAGAGAGTATTTTATTCGGGTCGCATCTGGCAGGCAATTTTTCAGCGTTGGGCCAAATCGTCTTCTCATTAAATCGTAATGTAGGGATAAGTTTTGGCATAGATGAGAGATTGAGTTTACTTAAGTCTTTCCATCGCACATCATCGAATTCCTCGACTGATTCTACAGGCCGGATTGCCTGGAACGAGGCCTTTTTTGCAGGACGAGCTGTTATAGGAGAGCTCCTGCCTGTCA
>CAZZHL010000018.1:0-15062 GCA_964653945.1 uncultured Pirellulales bacterium | reverse complement strand
GAAACAAAAGGCAAAACTCAATATCAGAAATTTCAACTTTTTATCCATATCAAGCATAATTATGCCCCTAAAGGCAAAAAATCTTGTTTGAAAGTCTTACAATTATTTATTATATTTATGATTTTATCTTATATAGTAGCAAAAACTATGGATGAGCAAAAATTTTGTAAGCGGTGTAGCCAAATTAGCGATTGCCAAAGGATTTACCAGCAATCGGGGCAAAGCAAAGGCCCTTCAGTGGTAGTAAAAGTTATTATTGCATTTTTGCTACCCATAATAGCCTTCATCATCTGTTTAGCGGTTTTTGAGCAAATCTTTGACAATACACCCCTTAGCTTTCTATCAGCTATATCGGTGACTTTTGTTCTGATATTGATTATAAAAGCAATATATCGTCTCTGTGAAAGCAGGGCTTCAGAAGCGTCGCCGTCCACCTTCGTTAAAACTACGGCGGATAAATGCCGGCGACGGCTAAACGAAGAACCCCCAACCACAGGGCTAAACAACTAAGTAAATATGGAAATTGATACCAAAGGCAGATTGACTTTTACCGGCGGGACACATCCTGCGGAAAAGAAAGAGCTTACCCGTGAAAGCAAGATAGAACAGGGGCCAGCCGTCAAACAAGTTGCGATAATGCTCAGCCAACATCTTGGTGCAATCTGTCAGCCCCTGGTGGCAAAAAATGAGCAGGTCCAGGCAGGTCAAAAAGTCGGCGATTGCGATGCGTTTGTCTCAGCACCAGTACACTCGCCTATAAACGGCAAGGTAAAAGCTATCGGCTTACAAACACATGCCGTCATGGGGCGCAGCCAGGCTATAATTGTAGAAGCAGAGCCGGAAAATAATCCACCTAAGCAGCCAAACGCAGACAAATTCACAGAAGATTTCGACGAAAACCAATATTCGGTAGAACAAATATGTGATGCAGTTCGAGAGGCGGGCATCGTCGGTATGGGCGGGGCCGGTTTTCCGACAAGGGTAAAGATAGAGCCAAATCCGAGACTTCCCAAAGAGATGTTAATCATCAACGGGTGCGAGTGCGAGCCGTATATCACCTGCGATTACCGGATTATGTTAGAGTGGACGAACCAAATTATCGCGGGCATTAAACTTGCTCGAAAAGCATCCGGCTGTTCAAAAACCATTATCGGCATCGAAGATAATAAGCCAAAAGCGATAGAGGCCATGAGCGAAGCGGTACAGAAATGTAAAAACGGCGATGATATAAAGGTGGCTGCAGTTAAAACAAAATATCCACAAGGCGGTGAGAGACAGCTAATAAAATCGCTGCTCAACAAAGATGTCCCCACGGGAGGTATCCCTCCGATGATTGGTGTGGTTGTGCTTAATGTTGCCACTTGTGCGGCGATTGCCGAGGCGGTGGTTTATAAAGGGCCATTGACCCACAGAGTCGTAACAGTTACCGGAGAAGCAATCGCCAATCCGGGTAATTATTACGTTCCGATAGGGACATCGGTCGAAGAACTAATAGAGTTCTGCGGAGGAGTAACCGAAAAAAGCGCAAAGGTTGTCGTCGGCGGGCCAATGATGGGAATAGCAACTGCCGATTTGACAATGCCAATTACGAAAACCACCGGCGCAATAACAGTATTGACGAGAAAACAAATCGGCAGGGCCAAATATAAAAGACGCCAGACTGCCTGTATCCGCTGCGGCAGATGCCTGGAAGTCTGTCCCGAACATTTGATGCCGACGAAAATCGCCCACGCTGTAAAAAATAATCTTCTCGATGTAGCACAAAGCTATTATATCGGGGCCTGCATCGAATGCGGCTGCTGTAGTTACGTATGCCCGGCCAATATAGAAGTAACAGGATATATAAAAATAGGCAAAATAACCCTTGCAAGACAAAAGAAAAAGATGCCGGAATGAAAAGGTTTTGCCACTAAGACACCAAGGCACAAAGAGAATGATATATATAATTTGCCACGAAGGCACAAAGACACAAAAAAAGTGATAGGTAGTAGATGCTAAGTGACTTGAGAGTATCGTGTTCGCCGCATATAAGCGAGCATCTATCAACTCGCAGCGTAATGATAGATGTCATAATCGGTCTGATTCCTGCTATGGCGGCGGCGGTCTATTACTTCCGGAACTGTGCGCTTATCCTTATACCAACCTGTATTATTTCAGCAATGGCTACCGAGTGGCTTTGCAATGTGATTCGTAAAAAAGAAAACTCGGTTGGTGACTATAGTGCCGTCGTTACCGGTATAATACTTGCGCTATCGCTTCCGCCGAGACTGCCTGTCTGGGCGGCAGTAATCGGCAGCATATTTTCCATAGCAATTGGCAAAATGGTCTTCGGGGGACTCGGCTCCAATATATTCAATCCCGCCATGGCCGGCAGAGCATTTCTTACAGTCTCTTTCGGCGCATTGATGACAACATGGACGGTGCCGGCCCCACTCGATGCTACAATGTCCAAAATTTCACCGGAAAATACGATACACGCAAGGACACAGGCGACACCGTTGGCGTGGAGTAAAGAGGTTATAAAAGGCAAAAGCGAAATAAAGCTCGTTAATGAACAGCTAAAAGCAACAACCACAGGCGAGGTCGGCGGATGCCTGGGTGAAACAAGCGCAATTGCACTATTAATCGGTGGGCTGTATTTATTGATAAGAAGAACAATAAACGTTCATATACCATTTGCAGTTATCGTATCCGCGGTTGCCTTTGCAGGTATTTTTTACCTGAGCGACTCCGAAAAATATGCCCAGCCGGTGTTTCATTTAACCAGCGGCGGGCTGTTACTATGCGCATTTTTTATCGCGACCGACCCCGTTACCGCACCCCTGACCCCGAAAGGAATGTGGATTTTCGGTATCGGGGTCGGGGCAATAACGATGCTTATAAGAATAATCGGAGAATACCCGGAAGGTGTGATGTATTCAGTCCTTTTAATGAACGCCGTAACACCGTTGATTGACAGATTCTGCAGGTGGGTCCCAGCAGGAGGTAAACCAAGTGTTTAAAATAAAACACTTTATTCAGCAGAGCTGGCTACTGATTGTTGTGTCGTTTTTCTTCGGCCTGCTAATAGCAGCAGCGAACGCGGCCTGGCAAGACAAGATACAACAAAACGAAGAAGGCAAGTTCGAAACCATTGCCAGGGAGCTGCTCACCGAAGCAGTGAGTTTTGAAACGGCCATCGAAAAAGCTGAAGTTCAATCCGCCAAAGGTAAAAAGATAAATATAGATATCAAGAAGGCTATAGCTGCTGACCGCAAGTGCGTCGGCTGGGCATTTAGCTGCGAAGGGTCGGGCTTTGCGGATAAAATAAAGATTGTGCTGACGGTCGATGCGGGCCTTGAAAAGATTATGGGCTTCGGGGTACTTTTGAGCAATGAGACCCCGGGATTCGGCGACCAGATAAAACTGCCCTATTACCGAAATCAGTTTTTAGGTGTACCGGCTGAGCAGCTTAAACTTGCCAAGACGGGCAATTCCAAAGTTATAGACTCTGAAATTGTGGCGATAAGCGGCGCCACGGTGAGCAGTGAAGCGGTTGTAAAAATAATAAATCATTACGTTGAACAGGTCAAAAAGCAATTGCAGAACAAAGGTTTAGTCACTAATGACAAATAACAGCAAAGCAGAAGCAGGCATTTATAAAGAAACGCTGATTCGTGGATTGTGGCGTGAGAACCCGGTGTTTCGGCTGTTGTTAGGGATGTGCCCGACGCTGGCGGTCACGATAGCGGTCAAACCAGCCCTTACGATGGGACTTAGCGTTGTCTTTGTGCTTGTTTGCAGTAATATCGTGGTCAGCTTAATACGAAACCTGCTCAAGCCACACCTGCGGATATTGATGTTCACGGTGACAATAGCAACGTTTGTAACCATAGCGGATTTGTTTTTGAAGGCATTCGTGCCGGAAATGAGCGCACGGCTCGGGCCCTACGTGCCATTGATTATCGTCAACTGCATTATCATCTGCCGCGCAGAGACCTGCGCAAGTAAAAACAGCTTAGGCATAAGCATTATCGATGCACTGGGAATGGGTGCCGGCTTTACGGTTACATTGTGCGTTTTGGCAAGCATAAGAGAGATTCTTTCGACGGGCGCTATTTTTGAAATCCCGATTCTCAATTTACAGTCGCAAGGCGGGTGGTTCGTACCATGGGCTGCGATGAGTATGCCGGTAGGAGCTTTTATAACTTTGGGATTGATGCTGGGACTTGTTAACGCAGTAACCAAAAAACAAGCTAAAGGATAAAATATATGGATACAGTTAACACCTTAATCGTGGGTTTTATATCGATTGTTCTAATCAACAACCTCGTCTTTACCAAATTTCTCGGTATCTGTCCGTATCTCGGAGTATCGGGTAGAATCGATATGGCGTTCGGGATGGGGATGGCGGTGACATTCGTCGTTACGCTGAGCGGGACGCTGACGTGGCTTATCGACAACCTGATACTTATGCCTTTGAACCTGGAAGTAACACGATATGTGTGCTTTATATTGGTTATCGCAGGGGCAGTACAATTAGTTGAAATGTACGTTCGCAAGTTTTTCCCTTCGCTGTATGAAAGCTTTGGGATATTTCTGCCGCTGATAACTACGAACTGCGCGATATTGGGTTTGTGCCTGTTTATAAATCTGTGGGGAATCGATAGTCTGCTCGAAGCAGTAGTTCTTAGCTTCGGAGCAGGGATTGGATTTACTATGGCTATCTGTATTATGGCTGGGATTCGCGAGAATCTGAATTTGGCAGATGTGCCGGAGTGCCTGAAAGGCGCACCGATTACCCTTATTACGGCTGGGCTGCTGGCACTGGCCTTTATGGGCTTCGCAGGAATGATTAGGTGAGTGGATGCGTAGATGAGTGAATGAGTAGATGAGTGAATGAGTAGATGCGTGGATGTATATAAGAAATAATGATTTTGGCTGATATATATCAACTGTGGAACAGTGCGTGGCCTGCGGGGCTGACGATGCTTGGGCTGGGTAGCGGCTTTGCCGTAGTGCTTCTGATAGCAAGCGAAAAGCTAAAGGTCAAGGTCGACCCGAAGGTGGAAGAAATTCACAAGGCCCTGCCGAATCTTGACTGCGGTGCATGCGGTTTTGCAGGCTGCGGTCAATATGCAAAGGCGGTCCTGGCAAAGCCGGGAGAATTGCTCGGTAAATGCGCACCGGGCGGTCCGCAAACATCAAATAAAATTGCGAATATATTAAACCTGCAAATAAGCGAGTCAGGACCAATCAAAAGACCAATCGTACACTGCAGGGCACATACGACTGATAAGACCTTTTACGCAAAATATCAAGGCATTCAAACCTGCCTTGCAGCGAATGCTTTGGCCAACGTGCAGGCGTGTAACTTCGGCTGTCTTGGCTTTGGCGACTGCGTAAGAGCTTGCAAGTTTGATGCCCTTCATATTGTTGAGGGCTTAGCTGTCATCGACTACGAGAAATGTACGGGTTGCGGCGCATGTTCGAAGGCCTGTCCGCGGAACCTTATAGAGATGATACCGTTCTCACAAGAAAATATGATGATAGTGGCGTGCAAAAGCAGAGAGGCGGGCAAGGTGACAAAGACAATGTGCAAGGTCGGCTGTATCGGCTGTAGTATCTGTGCCAAACAAAGCGATATTTTCTCGGTGGATGATAATTTAGCCCGCGTAGATTATGAAAAGTACCAACCAACAGAACAGACCCGCCACACAGATGGCGGACAAGCAGAAACCGCAATGAATAAATGCCCGACAGGAGTAATAATCTACGTAGGCAAAGGAAGAACGGGCAGTCAAGGAGTACGAAAAGACAAGGGATGATGGAGAAAATCCTAAATCCTAAGCACGAAATTCTAAACAAATTTAAAATTCAAATTACCAAATGTTCAAAACATTCTGTTCTAACGTCGCCGTCCACCTTCGTTAAAACTTCGGCGGATAAATGTCGGCGATGGCTAAATAGACTTGTTCACTTTTAGTCTTGCGAATTTTCTTTTGCCGACCTGGATGACCATACCATCGGTGGGGGTGATTTGCTCGTTAGGGTCGGAGATTTTTCGGCTGTCGATATTACAGCCGCCCTGCTTTATCATTCTCTTGGCCTCGCCGCCTGAAGATACGAGTTTGCAATGAAGCAAAAGCTTACTCGCCATAATAGGTTCAGCAGGAATTTGGACTTCCGGAATTTCATCCGGCAGTTGGCCCTGAGCGAAAACTTTGTCAAACTCGGAAGCGGCATTTTGAGCAGTGGATTCACCATAAAACTGAGCCACGATCGTTTTGCCCAACAGCACCTTCGTTTCCTTTGGATGTGTTTTGTCAGTGTTAGTAAGGTCAGCAATTTTATCAGCCGGCAGGTTGGTTAAAAGCGTGAAGTAATTCTCCATCATATCATCGGAAATGCTCATAACCTTGCCGAACATATCGCTCGGCTGGTCAGTTACACCGATATAATTGCCTTTGGATTTGCTCATTTTTTCTTTGCCATCCAGGCCGACGAGTATGGGCATAGTAATAACAACCTGCGGTGGTTGTCCATATGCCCGCTGGATGTCTCTGCCGACAAGGTTGTTAAAAGTCTGGTCAGTTCCACCTAACTCAACGTCACTTTTTACCATAACAGAGTCATAACCCTGCATAAGTGGGTAGAGAAATTCGTGCACAAAAATATCTTCTTCAGCCTGGAAACGCTTTTTGAAGCTGTCTCGCTGAAGCATTTGGGCCACTGTTTTCTTTGATACCAGATGAAGTACGTCCATCAAATTAAGCCCCTCAAGCCACTGACTATTATATTTGATCTCGAGCTTATCATCTGAGGTATCCAGGATTTTACCTGCCTGGTTAAAATATGTTTTTGCATTTGCTTCGATTTGCTGCGGTGAAAGCATCGGGCGGGTTGAATCCTGACCGGAAGGGTCGCCTATACGGGCTGTGTAGTCGCCGATGATAAGGACGGCCTTGTGGCCGAGGTCCTGGAACTGCCTCATCTTCCGCAGAACAACCGTATGGCCAAGATGGATATCAGGAGAAGTCGGATCCAGGCCGAGCTTGATTCGCAGCTGCCTACCGGTTCTAGCGGCCTCGGTCAGCTTTTCAGCAAGCTCCTGCTCACTATAGATTTCGACCGTGCCGCGTTTTAGCATTTCAACCTGTTTTGCAATCGTATCTGCCATTGGTTCGACTGGCTCACCATATTAGTTCGACCTTGCTCACTATAGGTAGATTGGACCTACCCAGCTTCGCCGGAGGCAAGTTAAATAAACGGCTGAGATTATAATATATCAGCAGAAAATAATCAACACTTACTTTGAAATACAGAGCTGGAACGGGGAGACTTATTTTTTGGGCTTGTTTTTTTGTATAGATGATAATACGACAATAACGTACACAATAAAAGCCGGAACGAAGAAAGCAAGACATACCGCCTCTACCTGCCGCTGACTTATCAACCTATAGAATGGTTTTGCCCTGCTCGGCCAGAATGGACGCACGTCCCAGTGATAAAACGCATCTATGAGTATGTGCAGCCAGGCACCGAGGATGCCGGAAATTACCATCTTCAAAAAAGAGGTCTGATACGGAAGCCGAAAAAGCTGCATTAGCATTTTGAAAATCGGTCGTAGCGGATACGCAGCAACTCCCCATGCGGCACCAACTAACCCCCCGATTAACAGCGTATGACAATACCTGTGTATTGGCCAACCAAGGTCGAATAGAACTATAACAAGCACCTCGACGTCAATGGCCACATTGGCAAGGACAAATACGGGTATATCGAGCCACTTTCTGAAAACCAGCCCGACAAAGCCGCTCGGCCCAAAATGATATGGTGTAATAGGCATTAGAACTTTACTTCGAGAAACTTTAATTGCTAAGTACCTGTTAAGTACCCATCTTCTTGCAGATAGTTTTGGACGTAATCCTTGATTGCGTCTTCAAGGGGTTTGGTTTGTTTTTTATAGCCGGATTTGCGGAGTTTGGTCATATCGGCCTGAGTGAAGTATTGGTACTGGTTGTGGATAGGTTCGGGCATATCGATATATTCGATGTTCACAGTTTTTCCCATAGCATCGAAGACCGCGCTTACCAAATCGTCCCATGTGCGGGCCTTGCCGGTGCCAATATTGAACAGCCCACCTACTTTTGGATGAGCCAGGAAAAACAACGTCATATCCACCGCATCCTTAATGTAAATGAAGTCGCGCATCTGCCGGCCATCAGCAAATTCGGGGTTATAAGATTTGAACAGCCGAACTTTGCCGGTTTCATTTATCTGCTCATAGGCCTTTAAACAAAAACTTCGCATATCGCCCTTATGGTATTCATTCGGCCCGAAGACATTGAAGTATTTTAATCCGACAATATTATTCAGCAGTCCTTCCAATTTTGCCCACAGGTCGAACTGCTGCTTCGAGCGTGCATACAAATTTAACGGTTTGAGGTTATCGATTTTCTCCTGGTCATCACTAAAACCGTCAGAGCCATCGCCATAGGTGGCTGCACTTGAGGCGTAGATAAAACGAATACCCGCTTCAGCTGTCCATTGGGCCAAGTGTTTACTGTATCCATAGTTATTTCTTCTAAGGTATATGGCATCGGCCTCTGTCGTATCCGAACACGCCCCCATATGAAAAACGGCTTCGATGCGTGAGTTGATTTTTCTGCTATCAACTTTTGTCAAAAAGTCCTTTTTCTCGGCAAAATCAGTGAAGGAAAGATTTACAAGATTTTTACTCTGAGCTTTATCCAGCTCATCCACTACCAGAATATCGGTAGTTCCTCTTTTATTCAACGCCGCTATTAGTGCTGAGCCGATAAAGCCGGCTCCACCAGTAACTATTATCATTTTGCATATCCCCCAGATCCAAACTTTGCGTAAAATCCGCCAAAAATGCGGCGGGCAAGTCCGCCGTACAAACGGCAGACAAGCGTCGCAGTACCAACGATAACTAAAAAATCGCAATTTATCATAAAATAGAGGCCCTGTCAAATATTTAACAGCATAAGTGCGCATAAAAAAACCGCCCAAAAACTGAGCGGTAAAAAAGAGAAAAAGACTAAACGCCCTTCTAACACAAGGCGATATAACTTGCAATTGCCAAAATCAAAATCCGTCTTTTGGTAAATGTAAATGGAAGCCAAGTTTCGTAATAAAATCTACTCATCACCTATCCCATAAACAAATGTTTCTAACTTACTATGCAGTTATGATAGCAAAAAGGGGTAACAAAAGCAAGGAAAAATTACCTGATTAAAGCATAACTATTTACCATTAAAGCAGTTATGCGATAAAGAGGTGTAAAATTTTTGAGCATCCTGCCCAGCAGGATTTATCGTAGCACGGCCATCTTGGCCGTGCTATCACGGGCTGGAAGCCCGTGATACGGTTAATCTTTTTAGGCCAGTTTTTTGACTGCCTCGGCCATTAATTTACCAATCGGCAAACGCTGTGGACAGCGTGACTCGGCGATACTATAATCCACGCTAAGCAATTTTCCTCTTATTTTGCCCGGAATTTGGGCGAAAAGTCGTCTGGCTTCTTCACTGTCACCGTAATTGTTGTAGTACATCAGATAGCGCATAATCTCACTTGCATAAGGTGTATCAGCAAGGGCCTCGTTACAGATTTCTGCACATCCAGCGCAGTAGCCATCGCAGGTCTGTATTGCGTATTCAGCGAAAACATCATTATCCGCCTTTGCTAAACTGGTCTTATCGAGAGCGGCGGCTATGTTGAGAGTCAGATGAGCGATGTTGTCCCTTCCTACACAAGCGGAGGTAATCCTTTTGTCCTCAAGCACTGCCTTGAGCTTTGCCTGCCCCGCGGTAAAACCTTTGTTCTGGAAATGCTCGGTCAGTTTTTTATCATCGTCCGTTTCGATTTGTTTTGCCTGAGTCTTCATCGCAATGACGGCAATTCCGGCTTTGTGACAGGCTTCAACCGCATCCTGCATCTCGGAGTCCTGCATCAGCCGGAAGTTGTACGATGTCATTATCGCATCAATCCAGTCGAGCTTGGCAGCCGCGGCGAGACATTTTGCCATATTAGAGTGGGTGCTGAAACCAAAATAACGTATCAGCTTTCGTTTCTTCGCATCTTCGGCCCACTTTCTTAAATAATCCGCCAACTGACCCGGATTCGAACAACCATGAACACCGTAATATAAGTCAATATAGTCAGTATTCATTCTTTCCAAAGAGGTTTTAAGGCGCTGCTCTATCTGCTTCGGGGAGCCCGCCCCCGATGCCTTTGTAGCCAGGAACAGCTTCTCTCGCACCTCAGGATTCTTTTCGATAAATTTGCCTATGCCAAGCTCACTGTTACCGTTACTGTAGTTGTGGGCTGTGTCCCAATAACAGAGGCCCCATTGGAGCGATTTTCTTAGAATGGCCTGATTGTCAATAACGTTGAACATAGTGCCGAGAGCCAGACATGAAACCTCAATGTCTGCTCTGCCCAGCTTTCGCTTCGGTATTTGCGTGATTTGAGCTTCATCCGCCTGTTGACTTTCACCGGGTTTGTTTGCATCCGCTTTAGCTTCTTCTGCAGCAAGGGAAGTTTTGGCCCCGACAAATGCAGAGCCTAATCCTGCTGCGCCTACTGTTTTCAGGAAATTCCTTCGATTTATTTCATTATTTTTCCTGTTCACTTGTCTAACTCCTAAATAATCAGCGTTTCAGCAAAATTTTTCTATTAGCACTCCTTGACTCTCCTTCGGCGGAGACCCTTATAGCTTTTTTACCGCTTATTGGGCATTCGTGTTCGCAAATTCCACAGCCGATACACCTTTCAATATCCACGTAAGGTCTCTGTAAACGAACCTGAACCTCAATTTTACTGCCGGCAGCAGGGATTTTCTTCATATCCCGGTCAAGTGAAATTTCTATGGAATTTTCCGTATTTGTCGTGATTTTCCAACGCCGGCCATCTATGGCGCAGTAATAATCGCCGCCGGCAAATTTTTCGGGCGTAATATTTTCGTGAACTTCTACAATATCGCCTGTGAATTTGCTGATTGTTAATATACCATCTCTTATTGTGTTAAAACACTGCTGTGTATAAATCGCCTTGGGGCTGACCGGACAGTTCTCCTCGCATACTATACAGGGCTTATCCATCGCCCAGGGAAGGCACCGGTTACGGTCGACAAAAGCTGTGCCTAATTTAATCGGCCCGGCATCAGCAAATTCGCCAAGTCCTTTTTTCTCATCGAGGGTAATCGGCCTGATGGCCGAGGTCGGACAAACCTGTCCGCAGGCCACGCAGTTCAGCTGGCATCCGCTCGAACCAATCCGGTTATTCAACACAGGGGTCCAGAGATTTTCCAGGCCTCCTTCAACGCCGCCCGGCTGGATAACATTCGTAGGACAGATGCGCATACACTGGCCACACTTGATACATCTTTTTAAGAACTCCTCTTCCGGCAGCGCCCCCGGTGGGCGAATAATTCTGTGATACCAGTTACTGCCTAAACTATTGCTCAACCTGACCGCTGAGACGGCAAATATACCGCTGGCTAATGAAAGCACAAAGCCCCTGCGGGAAATATCCGGATTTGTTATTTCTCCGGCCAGAGAGGGTTTGGTCTGGTAGCTTATGATGCCGTGCTTACAATCCTCTCGGCAATTAAAGCAAAGCACACATTCGCTTATTCTTATATTTCCAGCCGGCTCACAGCCACCCTCGCAGGACTGCTCGCACAATTTGCAATTTATACATTCGCTTTTGTTCTTACCGATTCGCCAGATGGCAAATCTGCCAAGAATGCCGAACAATGCACCAAGCGGGCAGATGAACCTACAGTAAAATCGTGGAATAACCAGATTAAGTAAAACTGCTGCCAAAAAAATAACCAGTATTAACCACGCCCCTTCATAAAATCGCTCCGTTGCCGACCCCTTACTAACAATGGGAAGCACAAGCAGGTTAAAGGAGCGACTCACCAACGGTATAGGGTCAAGCAGCCCTGTCTGCAAAGATGCGCCAATCGAAGGAAATGCAGCCATAAACAGAAATACTATGAGAATGAAGTATTTCACGCACTGGGCTTTTCGGTATCTATTGAGCCGAATTTTTTCTGCTGCCTTTAACCTGCGATTGCCTAAAAAACCCACAAAATGATGGATTGAGCCGAAAGGACAAACCCAGCTACAAAAGAACCTGCCGAAAACTATCGTCAAAATAACTACAACCAACGCCCACAATAAAGGTTTATAAAGAGTATGCGTAGTCAGAATTGTTCCGATTGCAACCAGCGGGTCAAGCTGCAAAAACCAGCTAACCGGCCAATCGCGAATCTGCCAAAATTCATCGCCGACGGTGCTGACTATGCAGAACCAGATAAAAAGCGTGAAAAAGAAAACCTGACTTATTCGTCTTACTGTTACAATTTTCACATTTAAACTCTTAACTTACTGTAGCAATTATTGGTTTAAGCAATTCGTAATCGGCCGTGCCGGCACCAGCGGCCTGTGCCTTTATCAGGTAAGGCAAATCCGATACCTTTAAGTCAAGAAGACTACAGCCATAAGCGTCAGCAGCGACCATGTCGCAACTTACAATGATAGTATCGGCCCGACGCAAATCCGAAATAGACCCACCCGTCGGGCCATTGGTCATCATAACCTCAGTACCATCCAATATCACCAATGTCGGTTTTACCATCATGGCCAGCTCTGCAATGATAGTGTTTATATCCTGGTGAAAAACGTTACGCCTTCCGCCCAGAAGTCCGTACCAGTTTTTCATCGACATCGAAGCGCCGGCCCGTTGATGGTGCTTGACCGGCGAAATACCAATCATCCTATCTGCTTTTGCAAAAGGCCCATAGAAAACAGGCCAATTTTTTATAAGCTTGCCCTCCGCCAGCGTAGTGTGCCTGAAAAGATTGGCCTTCGGCAATATGACTTTTGCGCCGGCCTGGCTTGCCGCCTTACCTACACCACTTAACTTGAAACAACTTGAGGGGTCATTGATAGGATTGTCAGTAACGATGACCTGCTTTGCCCCGGCTTTGCAGCACAAACGCACAACCTCCGCAACCAGCTCCGGATTGGCGGTTGCTCCAAGCATCGGCGGCGAGGCAAAGGCAACATTCGGCTTTATTACAACCGTTTCACCCTGCTTGACAAACCTTCCTATACCGCCGAGTAACTCTATCGCTTTATAGACACCCTTTACCCTATCGTGGCCCTTGATAATGCTCATTGTTTGGCCGACTTTTTCCGGCACTGAGAAATCCGGCAGAGTAACCAGCGATTCGGTATCAATGCCTGCTTTCGGCCCCTGCTTATCGTAAAGCTTGTAGCTAATAAAACCGGCAGCGGCGATTGAAACACCCGCTTTGCCAAGACGAGCGAGGAATTGCCTGCGCTGTATTTTCCTGTCGCTGCATTCAGTCATTTTCTACCGCCTTACTCAACTCGTTAATGAACATAACCGCTAATTGTTCAGCAGAGGGCTGACTCTCCGCTTCGTGAACACCGGCCACGAACGGCCCTATTGCAAATACAATTTCAGTCGCCCCATAGAAATCGACAACTTTGGCTTGAAAACGTTTAAGAGTCTCATTAGCCGTTGGCTTAGTATTACCGCCGCTATCAATTAAAAAATTATAGTAGTTTTCAGCCACCCGTTGGGCATCCTGAGGGTCAGAACGCTTGCTAAAAAACGCGGTAATGGTCTGACCATTAAAATTGTATCCGGCAACAAAGGCATTATTCAAGCCTTCAAAGCCAAAGGTGCTTTCTATATATAGTTTGGAACTGCCGGGAATGAAATTCTCTTGCGGAAATAAACTTAGCTCGGCTATCTGCGCAGTTTTATCAATAACTACTTCGCTTACGAACCTGTGGGCAACTTCTTTCATTGCGTCAGACAATTCAACTGATTCTGCCGAACCAACTATCTCAATATAATACCTGCCATGAACAAAATACAAACCATTGGTGGTCTGGTATGCAAAGAGCAGAACCGGCAGAAGTTTTACATCCGCTCTTTTTTGCACACTATAGACTGAAAAGGCATTTTTGACGTCAGCCATATCGTAAACAAAAAGCTCCATCCATAAACTGTCATTATCCTTGCTTCCGTCAAGGCTCGGCCTTGCCGAGACTGATACGAACCGCTGTGTATATAACTTTTCAAAGCCCGAATCGACATACAAAGGAGCTTTACCGTTGATTTTTTCATAAAGGTTGTCAGTAACGTATATTTCAGCTTCTGAAAGTGTTTCAAATCCTACAACTAAAAGACGGCTCAGCCGTATTGCTGAAAATTCGTCTTTACCCGCCCGCTGCGACGCATCGCGGCGAGCCTGCTCAATATAAATACCAAAACGGCCCATATCATAATCAGCTTGTTTTACGATAAGTCCCGCGGCTAAGATAAAAAGAAGTGCCAATATGCAGATGCTAATCGCAGATTCGATATGTTTTGCCCGGCGCTGAACCGAATCCATAGCCAATTCCATTAGAAAAATTGATAATTTTCAATTGCATAAAACTAAAAAGCAATCAATAATAGTAATAGTCAATAGCAAATAGTCAATAGTATATTGATACAAGGGGACTGAAATGATTGAACATACGCAATATATTTTGGCATGGACGCCTGGCTGGCCAGAGTTGCTGGTTATCCTTGTGGTAGCACTATTGATATTCGGCAGACGACTGCCAGAAATTGCACGTAGCTTGGGTAAGAGCCTGACCGAGTTCAAAAAAGGCGTGCACGAAGTAGAAGAGACCAAGGATGAAGTAGTAGATGAGGCCAGGAAAATTAAAGATGAGATAGTAGACGAAGCCAAGGATGCCGCTGGTTTAGACAAAGATTAGACCATAGGCCCTGACTGATTATTGATAAAAATAAATCATTCCGGCACTCGTCAGGGCGAAGGCCCTGCCGTAGTCCCGATAATTATCAATAATCATTCATCAAATCAATTTCCAAGATGGGCGATACCAAAAACAAAATCACCAAGGCCAAAACCTCCAGGAACAAATATGGCTCCGCCGACAGCACAATGAGTATAGGCGACCACCTCGAAGAACTGCGTATGCGTTTGTTTTTCGCACTGG
>CAZZHL010000017.1:0-15170 GCA_964653945.1 uncultured Pirellulales bacterium | reverse complement strand
ATGGAGTTTCGATTTCCATAATGGGTTCTGCCAATCCAAGCACCGCACCTATCTTTCCTCCATACATTGGGATCATTTCCCGGTATGACGGTGCCTTTTCCCCAAACTTTTTGAACGGTGTATTCAGAAAAACTCATATCAATCTCCTTTTACCGCGATGGTGTTTTTCATAACCTGTTTACGCGGTTTTTAACAGGTTATTTGTGAACTGAGCTAAGATTCATTACGCTCTCTTTCTACTCTAAAACTAATTGCCAACCCTTCTTTAATTGCATTGATTCGCCGTTTACATCCATATAGGAACCAACATCATGCAAAAAAATATTTTCTACGAGAAAAAGTTGTTGGCATTTCGATTGAGGACACTACAATGGTAGGCTCAGTTTATGAGGGCCTGCTTTTGTACGGCCTCGAAGATGGCTGAGTCAGCTATAACTGATTCAGCCATCTTTTATTGTTTTATTTTTACAACTCATTTTAGTTGCCTCCTTGCGTAAAACGATACCACAACATGTAGTAAGAGGAATAAGGAATTACTCCAGATATAGTAACAAGGCTGCTAAACTCAGTATCCGCAGATTAATGTTGATATGATGAACTGTAAAGACCAAAGTCTGAATTTTTTTGTAAATTTATTACCCTTTTTTCTTAATCCTTGTAGTTACTAAGCTTACGAAGAAAAAAAATTGGTCCACCCAACATAATTTTCTTGAAATTTCCCTTATCCAATCCCCCCAATCCCGATAACCGGCATTTTTCTATTTTAACATTCCTTTAAATTCCGCGAGGACGGTGTCGTGGCAAATCAAACCTACAATTTCCGCCAAATTAAAAACCCGCTCGTACAGAGGCCTACTTAACGCTCTTGGCTTTAATTACCCCGCCTGTTCCAGTCTTTTGGTACGACGCGCTGCTTTTTAATAATATTTATCTTTTATTTTCATTCCAATAATCACAGCCACAATCACGACAGCCACACCAATAATTATCCAAATTGTAGTACTCATTAAAAGCATATTAAGTCTCCTTTCTCTGACTTTTCGCCTTTGGCCGGATAAAATAGCGGAAAAGACAACAAAAGTCAAGGATAAAATAGTAAATTAGTGATTGGTTAACTGGTTAATTGGTATGAGATTGCCACGCCCTACGGTCTCGCAATGACAAAATCTGTGTCAATCAGTGTTTTCGTCCGTGTCGGTCCGTGTCCTCAAAATCAAACCCCGCAATTCCCGCCAAGTCAAAAGACTCACTTTGAGTTCCCAATCAACTTTCCGTTTTACCAATCCACCGGTAAATTGTCACTGCCTCATCGCTCGCTTTTACGTCACCAATTTGAAGGTCCCGGCCGAGAAGGTACTGAACTTCCACGCACTCAGGCCAGTCCTGAAGGCAGTGCGCTATTGCGCTATCAGTACTGTAATAATCTCCGCCGCCTCGGCCGTATGACGTACCGAACTTTTTTTCTAACCCTTCTAAAATTTCTGGATTCCGTTCTCTCAACAGTTTTACAATCTGATAAGGGAGCCAATAACAATTCGGGTTTTCCTGGAGAATCTGGCCAATGGCCTCCCGAAACTCTTCAAATCTCGGCATTTTTTTTCTCCTATAAATTGCTCTCTATTCTATCAGCCACTTATCTACCCAAAACCGCAATTCCCGGCAAATAATTCGTATCTCGTGAAGCGTGAAGCGTATTGCGTTAACGCATTCACGCATTTACCCATTCACTCATTCACCAATAACCATTTACCAATTACCAGTTACCATTCACCATTCACCAATCAAGAAAATAGCCACGGCGTCAGCAGTTCTGAGGTCCGTGTTGAATTGGCATCTTTATTCGGGATAATGAAGTGGCCCGGCACAGGGAAGTGCGAGCTTAACAGCAGCGCTTGTTTGCCAACCTCTTCGATTACCGATTCGTTGTCGATGTTTTCAACGACTTTATTTATAAAGCCGGCGATTAGCTCCGCCTCGGTCTCTTTCATACCGCGCGTGGTAATTGCGGGCGTACCGAGACGCAGGCCGGAAGGATTGGCTGGATGGGCCGGGTCAAGGGGGGTTGTGTTGTAGTTGGTAACGATTCTTGCCCTGTCCAGCGCCTTTGACAGTTGCTTGCCGGTTACTTTTTTATTTCGCAAATCGATAAGGATTAGGTGATTATCTGTTCCGCCGGCCGACAGGTTAAAGCCGTATTCGAGCAGCTTTTGTGCGAGCGCTTTTGCGTTTTTGACTATCTGTTTTGCGTATGCAACGAATTCCGGCGTATCGGCCTCAGCCATTGCCACTGCGATAGCGGTCATAGTGTGCATATGCGGCCCACCTTGCAGGCCCGGAAAGACAGCTCTATCCACCTTCTCTGCATGCTCTTTTTTGCACAGCAGCATCCCGCCCCTCGGCCCCCGCAGAGTCTTATGCGTAGTAGTCGAAACAATATCCGCGTACGGGACGGGCGATTTGTGAATGCCGGCGACGACAAGGCCTGCGATGTGGGCGATGTCACTGACGTGGTATGCGCCGACGTCCTTTGCAATTTGGCCGAAGATTTCAAAGTCAATCTCCCGCGGATAGGCGGTCGCACCGGAAATGATAATCTTCGGGCGATGCTTCTTCGCAAGGTCGGCAATCTGGTCGTAGTCCAATCGGCCGGTATCTGGACGGACAGTGTACCAAGTAGATTTAAAAATCCTGCTGGTGACACTGACCTTCCAGCCGTGCGTGAGATGGCCCCCATGAGGTAGGGACAAGCCCATAATGGTGTCGCCCGGCTTAATCAATGCGAAGTACGCGGCGAGATTGGCGACTGAGCCGGAATACGGCTGAACGTTAGCATGGTCGGCTTTGAAAATCTTCTTCGCCCGCTCCTGTGCCAAAACCTCGATGAGGTCGGTTACCTGCTGGCCCTCATAATAGCGCCGGCCGGGATAGCCCTCGGAGTATTTGTTGGTCAAACAACTGCCGCTGGCTAACATTACGGCCTCAGAGACGTAATTTTCAGAAGGGATAAGGCGAATGCAGGCACTCTGGCGGGCCCTTTCCTGCCTAATCAATTCGTAAATCTGCGGGTCATAACGCTCAAGTGCGTCCATATCAGTTTCTCCTTACAGATAAATTTTTATCAGAAGTGTTTTATAGCATAACGCGGGTTTTTGTACAAGTATTTATCCTGTTTTTTTAGCCACGAAGGCACAAAGACTCGAAGAATTTAAGCCACAGATTTCACAGATTATCACCGATTTTTGTTGCCACAGAGAACACAGAGAGCACAGAGGACGGAAGACGGAGGACGGAAGACGGATGGCGGAAGGACAAGTTATGGATTGACGGATGGACTGAAATATGATATAAGTTGGTTAGAAGCTATGAGGGAAACAGCGGAGATAATGTAAAAATTAAAAATAAAGATGCAATCCGCCTTCGTTCCGTGGCGCCAAGACTATGGCGGACAAGAATTGCGGAATTCGACTTCGGCGAATGGATAGTTTTATTGTTTGAGTAACAAAGCTTGTGTTGTATGTTATTACGTTGGTTGTTTATTTGATTCTGTTCTAATAACATGACAGACTTTGATTCTGTTCTAATAACATGACAGACAAAGATAAGAGCAATCGAATAGGTTATCGCTATCTCTTTGATTCTAAAGGTTGTTCGCTATCCGGCCATAAAGAGGCGAAAATCAATCTTGTCGTTTCTGAAAAATATGATGTGCAGCTTTACTTCGGTCCTAAGCCGAAATACAAAATTGATTCGGTAGTTGGTTGTTCGAAGTATTACATTCCTGGCACAAAAACGCCTTTAGGTAAAAGTGAACTCAATAGCGATGCGAGTCAGTCTTCTGATCACGGCCCATTCTTCCTTGAAATAGTTGTAAGCACAAAAGCAGATACGGTAGATGCTGATAATGTTGCCACACGCGACTTTTTATTGAAACAGGCTGATATTAGGAGAAGTGAGTTTAAAAATGTCATTAACCTCGTTGCTGGAATTGTCGGGCTTCGATTTCATAGGCAATTTGTATTGGAACTGCTCAATGAAAATGCTTTAGCTTGGGAAGGACAAGAACCCTTTAAGAGATTCGCAGGACCTGTGGTGGAAATTCTTGAACCATTGTTTCTTAATGACAATGGCATTAAACACCTTGAAGGTATAGGGGAAAAGTTAAAATCTTTATCTTGTGAAGATGCGCAGGAATACAGCCTAATATTTCATTGGCTTCTCAGAGCTTGGCACGAAAGAGATATTCTTTATCAGTTCATCGACCTATTTATTCCGCTTGAGTGCGTTTTAAATATGTTATCTGATGCGAAGATAAACATTGAGGATAAACGTAAGGCTAAAACTATTCGGACGTCAATCAAAAAATATGCAGGAGAAAACTCGAAAGACCTTCTTCATTTTTTCAATAAACTATTCGAATGTCTAAGACCAACTTTGGATGAAACTTTTGTTGAATTAGCCCAAATAGCTAAATTACCCGGATGGGAAAATGATATTGAAGCGTTTCGAAAGTTTAAGCGTATGCGGAATGACCTCTTTCACGGAAGCGGCAAGGATGTTAAGCAAAAGTTGTCTGTTGGTGATAATGAAGTACGAGAATTTTCAGACCTTGTAGAACGTTATGTGAATTATTTCTTTTTCAAAGATAAGAATGTGTATCGAAGTCGATGGCGACCAGAGATACGCGAGACCGGTAACAATGAAAACGGCTCAGGTCAGACGGGCTGAATCGTGTTGTATGGCTTGGCCACAGGTATTATTATGTTCGATTGAAAGGAAATAGTCATATGAAATATGTTTCTGCCGCAGTTTCATTCATTTTTGTGTTTATAGGTGTGTTCTTCGTCTCAGGCTGGCTTCTGATGCCATATCTGCCACCTGTGCCCGATAGACCTATTTGGGCATTTGAATGGGAATACTGGACCGACAACTGGATCGGTGTTCTCCTCGGCATAGTTCTTGGCGGACTCTCTGCACGATCAGTACTGAAAAAAGCCAAGAGAGAAGAACAGAAGGAACCAAAAAAGGCACTGGAAGCGATGCGGTAGTCCGCTTACCTGAAGTGTGATGTCCGACTGAAGGGCAGTGCAGTATTGTACGAAAAGATGGCAGGATAAAATCGGTGGGAATCGTGTTGTAGATTTTGTGTTACGACTTAATCATTATTAATTGCTGCGTCTTGTACTGTATAACTGCATATTTATGTATAACTGGCTAAGGCAGAAATGTGAAAATCGAAGCATCGCGGAGATGAGCATTTGGTACTCAATAACTGCTGTTGGAAGCTTTATTGCTATAATTCTTCTATGGGGTCTATTCATAGGTCTTGCAGGAGGCGCGGATGACAAAAATGTTCGCGCTTCTCACACGTTCGCACTTTTAGTTTCTCTTTTTCTGTGGCTTGTTTTTTTAGTTTGGTTGTGGATTGGTTTAGTACGAACGGCCTGGAAATGGAGTAGTGAAAGACTTGGTACGCCGATTTTCAAGTATCTCCAAATAGGTTTTTTTGTGATAACTATATTTACCATGCTTTCACAGGGGGACCTTAAAGAAGGATTAAAATTATTGTCTTTCGCGTTATTGGCGTTTGACGTCGTTATTGCCTGCATGATTTTTAATTTTCTTTTTCTTGCATGGTTTGCACGATGCAAGATTCCGTTGCGCACATATTTGGAAATTGGTTCCATCATCATAATGGTTATTTTTCAGGCATGGATAATCACCTGAGTATATGAACATAGCCGGTGCCTTATCATCCGTTGTTTGTCCGCCTGAGGTGGATGAATCCGCCAAACAGAGTAGCGGGTAAACCACGCCACACAGATGGCGGGCAAGTGTTGTATGGCTTGGCCACATGGGTTATAATGTTATGAACTATCGAATGAAAAAGTTCCTTAAACATTTATTCATTATTATTGTTTCTTACACGATAGCCACATATATTGAGGTCATAGCACTAAGAATCTATTTTCTGTTCAATGGCGGTACTGGCGCTGTCTTTAATAGTAAAGCATTGATGGGATTATTAATGAGTCCTATCCTTTTTCCAGTCAGATACATTCCTATCCTCTATGTAAGAAATTATGAAGGATTGAATTTTGTTTTCAGATTATACTTTGCCCCTTTCGTGACATTTGTGGCAGCTTTTGTTGTTTCTTATATGATTATCCTTAATAAAGTCCGCCAAATGAGCGGCGGATAAATCACGCCTTCGTCAAGGCTTCAAAACTTCGGCGGACAAGCCCAAATTACAAAATACAAATGTTTTAAACAAAACCCCCAGGATAAACCCTTCGACAAGCTCCCCGCTTCGTTATAAACAGAGGGGCTTCCGACTTCGCTTACGCTATGCCGGACAAGTCGCGGGGCAAGCAGGGCAGGTCTGGGGGCTAAGTATTGCGTCGCCGTGCCCGTCTTCGTTTCACTACGCCGCGGTAAACCGGCGACGGCTAAACAACCCTCGGCAGTGCCGAGGGCTAACAATAAACCCCTGCCGCGAGCGGCAGGGGTAAACGTTAGAATATCTTTTTGTAGATGTGGCAGTAGGGAGAGCCGGCGGTCTTTTCGTAATAGTCCTGATGATATGGCTCGGCAGGCCAGAATTTGCCGGCAGGGACGAGCTGAGTCTTCACATCGTAACCCTTTTCCCTAAGCTCATCGGCCAGCTTTGCAGCAATCTGCTTTTGGTCTTCGTTAGAATAGAAAATCACAGAGCGATATTGCGTGCCGACGTCCGGGCCCTGGCGATTCAACTGGGTGAAATCGTGGGTCTCGAAAAACAGCTTTGCCAGCTGCTCGTAACTTGTTTTGGACGGGTCAAAGACGACCTCTACGGCCTCTGCGTGGCCGGTCCTGCCGGTGCAAACCTGCTTGTATGTTGGATGAGCCACGTGGCCGCCGGTATAGCCGGCTGCAGTGGATATTACGCCGGGCGCGTGTTTAAAATGATACTCAGTGCCCCAGAAACAGCCGGATGAGAAGATTGCTGTTTCGGTCTTACTTTCGACTGGGGCGAAGTCCAGCGAGATGGAATTGACACAATGACGAATATTGTTCGGCGTAAGGCCCTCACCTAAAAATACGTGGCCCAGATGAGCGTCACATTTTGCGCAGGTAATCTCTGTACGAACGCCGTCAGCATCGCGCTGCCACTTTACGGCCAAGTCAATCTGGTCATCAAAGCTCGGCCAGCCACAGGTGGTTTTGAATTTCGAAGAAGATTTATACAGTTCAGCGCCGCATCGCTTGCAGGTATAAGTACCTTCTTCAAAATGATTGTAATATTCGCCGCTGAAAGGACGCTCGGTCCCTTTATTAACGATAACCCGCTTTTCCTCGGGAGTTAGTTTCCTGTCCATTTTCTGCTCCTTGCCAGAGGCAGTATCATCTATCAAAATCTCTGCCATCCTCTGCAGGCCTATTGTGATACAGCTAAGATTTGCAGTTAGTTTACAGCCGGTCTGCTCGCAGGCCTGCGGAGAGAATGAACCCACCAATCCGGTGACTACAATAACTAAAACAAACGGTATTATAAACACCCACCATTTTGTAGGGGATTTCTTTTGTGTTTTCATAACTTAATGCCTCGTTTCATTTTTTTAAATAATGCTGTTTAATTATTTATACTGGTGACATGGACGAATGGTTCGTAAAAATAAGGACCCCACAATGAATCGTTGAGGCGATTTCGCCAGACAAGCAGTGGGCAAGCAAGTGCGGAATGACAAGGCGGGGATTTCTGTTGAAAAATGCGCTTCCGGTGCTATTATATAAAAGGCATTAATAAATGAAAAGAAAGGATGTAAAGATGAGACGAAAGATAACAGCTATTATCATTTTGCTGCTGACAAGCATGATGCTATTCGTTGGCGCCTGTCAGCAAGAGCGTACATGCCCATCGAGCATAGTCGGAACACATGCGGCTGTTACGCCCGTTCCAAGAACCGATAAAAGAACCGTACGATGGTGGAGCCAGCGCCATGAGATGGTCAACAGACGGCTGAAAAAGGGAAAAGTCGATATGCTTTTTATCGGTGATTCCATAACTCACGGCTGGGAAGGTCAGGGCAGAAAAATCTGGAATGAGTATTATGCAAAGCGCAATGCAGTCAATATGGGCTTCGGCGGCGACCGGACAGAACATGTGCTTTGGCGATTGGACAATTCGAACCTGAAAAGAATCTCTCCAAAACTTGCGGTCGTTATGATAGGCACAAACAATTCCAACGGTGATGAGTACACGGCTGAAGAGATAGCCGATGGGATTATCGCCGTCTGTGAGCGGCTGCGCTGCAAACTGCCTAAAACCAAGATACTTCTGCTGGCGATATTCCCGCGTAACCATGAACCATCGGCACAGCGAGAAAGGAACGCAAAGGCCAGTCTATTGGCATCAAAAATAGCCGACGGCGAAATGATACATTACCTTGATATCAATAGCGGCTTTCTGTCAGAAGATGGGATGTTGAGCAGAGATATTATGCCGGACTTCCTGCATCCGAATAAGACAGGATATGAGATATGGGCTGAGGCCATAGAACCAGAAGTAGCTGAACTGATGGGGGAGAATAAATAGGCAGAAGACGGATTTAAAATTCGAATATCTAAATACTAACGCCGTGTGTCAGTTTTTGCAATCAGGTTTCAGGATGTCATTCCGAGCGTAGTGCCACGAGAAATCAGGGCACGGAGCCGAGGAATCTATAAAAAAACAGATTTCTCCACTTCGTTCAGCCGCCAAAGGCGGTTTCACTTCGGTCGAAATGACGGTTCGCAAAAGAAAATTTGCCGAAAATTAAAAACCTGTACATCACGTTAAATAGTAAATTCTAAACGAATTCAAAATTCAAATTACCAAATTTTCAAAACGGAGTCCTTGCGGAGAATCGGGGAGGGTAAATATTTCTAAAATTTTGTGTTGACTAATACCTTCAAATAATGTAAACTGCTGGTTTTATTATTGAAGGAATTAGTTAAATGGTGAAACAGAAGACCCATAAGGGAACAGCCAAAAGGTTTAAGATTACGGCAACCGGCAAGATTAAAAGCAGACGGGCCGGCGGCGGCCATCTTATGAGCGGCAAAAGTGCCAAGCGACAAAGGCGAGTAAGCGGCTCAGCTATAATAACAGGAAAGGCGGCTCAGGCCATCAGGACACGAATTTCAAAAAACAAATAGTCAATAAAAAATGGCTATGCCATAAATAATCAATCAAATGAGCTTGCTTCTCGGCTTCGATCCGGCTGCCGCCAGCAAGCGTAAGAGAATAAAAATTTTCAAAGGAAAGCGGGTCAGTAAAAATGCCAAGAGTTAGAAAAGGTGCTGCAAGGCACCAAGCAAAGAAACGAGTCCTCAAAGCGGTAAAAGGTTATCGAGCATCGAGAGGCCATCTCTACCGTTCGGCAAAAGAAGCAATCGTCCGTGCAGGTGTCTATGCCCGTGTCGACCGCAAACGACGAAAACGAGATTTCCGTGGTCTGTGGATTATACGCCTTAGCGCAGCCTGCCGACAACGAGGTATAAGATACAGCCAGTTTATCAACGGCTGTAAAAAGGCAAACATCAGCCTGAATAGGAAGATTCTAAGTGAAGTTGCTATAGCCGACCCTGCTGGTTTTGATGCCATCGTAGAGAAAATCAAAGCTAGTGAGTTCATTGTTCATTGTTCATTGTTCATAGTTCGTAGTTCATAGTTCATAGTTCAATGCTTGAGCAATTTGAAAAAATCGGTAAAGAAGCTCTTGCTGACCTGCAGAAAGTTGCCGACCTGCAGCAGCTGGAAGAATTCCGCATAAAATACCTGGTCCGAAAAGGACAGATTACGCAGATGCTCAGCCAGGTAGGCAAGCTCCCGCCGGAGCAAAAACCGAAAGGGGGACAAATTGCGAACAAAATTAAAAAAGAAGTTACCGAGGCGTTCGAGCAGCGAAAGAACAGCTTGCTGCAGTCGCAGAAAGAAACCGGCGAACTGATAGATGTTACTCTGCCGGGTAAACCCATCCACATCGGTAAAATGCACATCATCACGCAAACCTTAAATGAGCTGTTGGAAATATTCGGCAGAATGGGGTTCGGTGTTGCTTACGGCCCTGAAGTCGAGGACGAATGGCATAATTTTATCGCGCTGAATATCGGCCCGGAACACCCGGCAAGAGAACAATCGGATAATTTCTATATCGAAGATAATATCCTGCTGCGAAGCCAGACATCGACAATCCAGATTCGTGTTATGGAAAAACAAAAGCCGCCTATCCGGGTCGTCGCACCGGGGCGGGTATATCGGCCAGACACCGTCGATGCGACACATATGTTTATGTTCCATCAGCTCGAAGCGCTCGTTGTCGATGAAGATGTCAGTATGGTGGATATGAAGACGACAATTGAGCAGTTTATTCACGCCTTTTTTGGACGCGAGACAAAATGGCGCTTTCGGCCGAGCTTTTTCCCGTTTACCGAGCCGAGCGCCGAGGTTGATTTGCTGCTGAAAGACAAAAGCGGCAAAGAAAGCTGGACGGAGATGGGCGGCTGTGGAATGGTTGACCCGAATGTCTTCGATGCTGTTGGAATAGACAACGAAAAATATACCGGCTGGGCGTTCGGCTTCGGCATAGAACGGCTGGCTATGCGAAAATACGACATCACAGATATCCGCTTATTCTTCGAGAACGACCTGCGTTTCCTCGACCAATTCTGATTCTCTCAGTCAATCGAAGATATTAGGCGCCTTGTGAATTTCTCGCAGTTTTTTTGAATTACTTTACCTGGATGATTTGTCTTTTAGTTTTTCGTCGGCGGCTTCCCAGCGTTTGCGGATGTCGTCTGTCGGCTGAGAACGCATCCAGAGGACAAAGGACTCATGACGCTCAACTTTGCCGTAATAATGGCCGCTATCAACGTGCTTTCCATTTGAATACACAGTAACAAGCAGCTTTGCAATTCCGCTTTGCTCTATGGACCGAGCTAAAGCCAATTCAGGCAACGGTGCCGATAATCCCGGAACGGGAATTGCCGGTATCCCAAAAAGGAAACTTTTATACTCTGTTCCAAGTGCGCCAGAAGCTATCTCGGCAGTGTAATCGGCCTGGTTGGTATCATTAACAAGCTGGGCCTGCATTTCTGCAAAACGTGCTCGCACAGCCGACTTGACATACTCGCTGTCATAACATTTCAGATTGGTAAAATCGAGGTAAACTTTCTTATCGGCTACCTGTGGGATATCGAGTTTTTCAAGTGCGCTGTCAACAGCGCCGGAAAGTAATAGCTGCTCAATGGCAGCACGCTTTGTGTTGGTAAAAGTTCGCGAGCTACATCCGGATATACAGGTTATTATTAGGCCGGTTATAATTACATATTTCATTATTTGGCTCATTCTAAAAACTCTAACAAGATGAGATTGCCACGGTCTGCTCCGCAGACCTCGCAATGACAGCAACGTATGAATGCCTGTTTGTTATTTGACCGAGTCATCGGGTGATAGGCCGAGCTTTTTATATAAATCCCGTCGGCTTGCTTTGTCCTTCTCGATAGTTGCTTTTGCGTATTCGGCAACTTCTTTTGCCCTTGCCCGCGGAACTACTACAACGCCGTCACCGTCGGCGACAATGACATCGCCCGGTTCTACCAAGACGCCGCCGCAAACGATAGGGCGGTTAACAGATTCGATTTCGTTTCGGCCCGGCCGAATACCTCGGCCGACTTTTCTAAAATACAGGGGCACTTTCTCGGTGGCAATCTCATCGGTGTCGCGAGCAGTGGCATCGGTAACAACGCCAACGCAGCCAGCCAGTTTCCAGCTCATAATATTATACGAACCAATTGTACCAACATCAGAATCGGGTGCATCATCGAGGACAAGGGCAGTGCCTTTGCGGATAAGCGGGACAAATGGCTCGCTTGAGAGTTTGTTATACCAATTGCCGACCCATTGGTCGAAAGCTTTGGTCTCGGTAAAGCTGGCGGGGGCTTTATTTGTCGGGACGTATCGGGCGGTCAATGCAATGCCGATAAAGCGATGTTTAAAATGTTCAGTGTCTTTCCAGGCGGCGTGGATTTCCGGCGACATCAGGCCGATATTTTTCAGGCCGGCTCTGTCCATTCCATCGGTGACATCAGCGACCCGCAAACCCTCAAAAAGCTTAAGGATTTCCTGGTTTTGCTCGGGAGTATAAACTTTTGTAGGAATGAAATTATGGCCTGCCCGTAATTGCTCACCGGTTGGCTTGACTTCCCGCATGTTTACATTTGCCTGTGAATCACTATCCACGGCAGCCATCGAATAACCTGATAATACCAGTAATATTATCAAGGCCACTATTATTGTCGTTTTGCTTGTTTTCATTTTTGTCTCCTGAATTTATCAAGGTTATAATTTGGTTAGCGTGTCAATACAATACTATAATTTGTTTCTGCTGCGATTCAAGGCAAAAAAGCGAGTTACAGGGATTAAGTGAGTTGTTGATTATTTTGTGATGTCTGGTAAATTGAAGGTGCAGAAAAGGTATTCTATTAGAGATAGATGTGATGATTGAAATCACAAATGACATATTTATTTGTGAGGATGACCTTATTTTTAAGGCGTCTCGCAGCAGCGGTCCCGGCGGACAAAATATCAATAAGGTCAATACCCGCATAACATTAATGTTTGATGTTGTGCATTGTGAGAGTTTTTCCGATTCACAAAAGCAGCGGATACTCAAACAATTAGCAACACGAGCTGATAAGAACGGCGTAATAAGAGTTGCCTCGCAAAAGTTTCGAACCCAGCAGGCGAACCGCCGGGCTGCTGTCGAGCGGCTAAGGATATTGTTGAGAGAGGCACTAAAAACCAGGCCGATACGTAAAAAGACAAAGGTTCCCTATTCAGCTAAGCAGCGGCGTCTGGAGAAAAAGAGGCAACGGGGCTTGTTAAAACAACAAAGAGCCAAGAAAAACTGGACCAGGGATTTGGGGGATTAGATTACTTTAAAGTAGGTGCGCTGCTGTGGCGTTTACGCGTATTTCCTGTAAGCGCCTGGGCTGTCATTGCAGAGGGCTAACTGCTGTAAAATTAGTAGCTTGTTTTGTGGTTTTCTATTGATTCATCCAGGTCGTAGACATCAGGTCCTGTGTGAAGATGAAAGGACTGTACGGGCTTTGGCCTGAGGGCGCCAATAGCCTGGTCGCGGCAGTAAATTATACCGTTTTCTGCAGTAAACCAGGCACACTTGAAATTGCAATTTGCGTCACGTATCGGACAAACAATAGGCGCGTCTTTTTCGTCCGTTAAGAATCCTTGTCTTGAAATTTTGATAGCTTTGTACTTTTTGGTTATCACCACGACTTCTCCTACAATAAACCCCATTACTTACAACTAATTATTATATCAAATAACAAAGCGAATTGGTAGAGTTTTATCTATTTGTTACAAAGAAAGTAAGCTAATTTTTGACGTGGTGAAAGCAGGAAATCGGAGCTTGGATTTTATGGGACTGCTGCAGTTTATTGGTCATTATGGAAATGGGAAAAAAGTGGCCCCATTAGAAATAATTTTTCTAACGGGGCGAGCTTTCTCCGCAAGGAGTCCATAGGACTAACGGGGTTTACATTAGTTCAACGTCGATTGGATTTTCCGTCGGCGGTGCGGCAGAAGAAACTAATTCAGCGCCGAGACGATAAGCTTCTTTCATTGCCGAGGGATGTTTTTTGATTTGGCCGCAGACATCGACCTTGTTGATAAACAAATTTGCTGAATATTGCATATCCAGGACATCGAAATAATATTTCATCGTCAGCCGAACGCTCTCAAACATCTTTTTGCTCTTCGAGCCCCCAAGCGCTATAACCATCGCCCGCCGGTCGTGCCCGCCGCTGGTAATCAAGGGCTTTTTCAATACATATTTATTCGCCCAAAGGCATTGACAGCGGTCGATGAGGATTTTTGCCTGTGCACAGACGTTCATAAAGAAAATCGGCGTAGCAAAAATCAACCGGTCCGTTTCAATCATCTTCTTAAAAACACTTTGATAGTCATCTTCAATCCTGCACCTGCCGGTTTCGTAGCAGGAATTGCATTCAACGCACGGAGCAATCTTCAAGTCGCACAAACGGATATACTCAGTCTGTGCTCCTGCAGACTCAGCTCCGGCCAATGCTTCACGCAAAAGCAGGTCAGTATTGCCCTTAAGCCGCGGGCTTGCCGAAATACCAAGAACTTTAACGCTCATACAGCTCTCTCGTTAACTAACAGCTAAAATCAATAATATTATTCGGTATCATCCGTAAAAAGCAATAATAAATAATGCACATAAGTACAAATGCAGCCAGATAAGCAAAAGCGAATTGAAAATGAGCGGTGATTGTGGTAGAAAAGGGAAAAAGAATAACTTTACAAATCCTGGATGATTTAAATGGCGGTTCAGTTTATTCTTGGCAGAAGCGGGACAGGCAAGACCAGCTATTGCGTAAAAGCAATAGTAAGTGAATTGCTACAGCCAAATAACAACCAGAGACTGCTATTTTTGGTGCCGGAGCAGGCCACCTACCAAGCAGAACGTACAATTCTTGCTGATAAAAAAATATCCGGCTATAACAAACTACACGTTCTTTCATTCGACCGTTTGCAATTCTGGCTGTTAGGTAAAAATACGGCCCGGCCGGCCATTTCGCGCATCGGCCAACAAATGATAATCCACAGAATATTGCGAGACAATAAGAGCAAATTAAAAATCTTCGGCTCATCTGCGAGTTGGCCAGGGCTGGCTCAGCAAATGACACAAACTATTTCCGAACTGCACCAGTATGCAAAAACGCCGGAGGATGTTGAACAATTACTAAACGAGTTGCAGAAAGACAAGCAAGTACACGGGCTGGAAGCCCGTGATACGTTAGCTATCCTGAAATTTGCCGATATCGGCCTGATTTTTAGAGAATATCTGAAATTTATCGAGGGCAATTTTCTCGACCCCGATGTTCAATTGAACCAGGTCTGCCGGGAAGCAGCAAGCTCAGACTTTGTTAAAGGCGCAAAGCTGTGGGTTGATGGTTTTGCCAGCTTTACTACAAGCGAGCTTGCAATCCTTACGGAACTTCTAAAAGTGGTCGCGGAGACGCAGATTGCACTATGTTTAGACCCTGGAAAAATTGAGATTGCCACGCCCCCGTTTCTGTCTTCGACAGAAGACACGGGGGCTCGCAAT
>CAZZHL010000016.1:0-15462 GCA_964653945.1 uncultured Pirellulales bacterium | reverse complement strand
TACCATGGTTTGATTTTGTCGTAGTCCGTCAGGACTCCATAGGAGAAAGGGAAATAAGCCGCCCGCTGATAAAAGCGGGCGGCCTATTCCTTGAGTGTGTATCCATATAGACAGATAAATTTTGGGACCACATTGGTCGGATATAAAAGATGTGTAATACTAATTTTAGTTATTGATTGCCGATTGCCAATAACCCAGCGATAACAGAGTACATCGTATTATTGTGTGGTTTTGTTTACCTTCCCCATACAAAAATTAAAGCCCTGCTTAAAACAGAGCTTTAATTCTGTCTCAGGTATAAACTCATCCACCCTGCCGCCCCGACTCGCGTCGCCTGCCTCGCAGCAAGGCGGGGAAGACGCGGGGGCAGGTCATTTTTAATCGCTTAACTGCAGAAGAACAAAAAATGTGTAGCGCTCTTTTTTTATTTTCAAAAGGACACTGCCTTTTTTACCGGCCTTATTTATTTGTTCGTTGAATTCTCTTGTATTATTTATCGGCTGGCCGTTAACTTCTTTAATAAGCACTCCAGCTGCAATACCAGCCCGTGCAGCATTTGAGCCTGGCCCAACATCGGTTACTATCACTCCGCTCTGGCCCTTATAGTCGTATCGTTGGGCTAATTCGTCCGTCAGGTCTTGCACGGAAAAACCTAAGTTTTCCTGCACATCTTTGGGCAGAGTCCCTGCAAGCTCACTCAGGGGCGGACGCTTGGCCAGCTCAGCAATAAGAGCCTTCTTTTTGCCATCCCGAAACACCACTATTGTTACACTGGTGCCCGGCTCTAACATTGCCACACATTTCTGTAATTCCTGGGTTGAATCCACCGTTTTCCCGTTAAACTCGACGATGATATCATTAGGTTTTAGACCGGCTTTCTCTGCTGCCGAACCTTCATGAACTTCAGGAATAAGAACACCTTTTGTGTTTTTTAACCCGAAGTATTCTGCTAATTCCGGTGTCAGGTCCTGGATGTCGACACCTAAGAACCCACGTTCAATCTCTTGGCCTTTCTTAAGCCGAGGCAGGATAGCTTTGGCCATATTTATAGGCACGGCAAATCCGATGCCAAGGTTACCAGTCGAACCGACAATAGCGGAGTTAATCCCAACTACCTCACCGTCAAGATTTATCAAAGGCCCTCCGGAATTGCCGAAATTTATGGCCGCAGTGGTTTGAATGAAATCCTCATAGGTGGTCAGGCCGAGACCGCTTCGGCCTTTTGCGCTTACAATGCCCTCCGTAACTGTGCGGCTCAGGCCAAACGGATTGCCAATTGCAAGGACCCATTCTCCAACCTCAAGCTTATCGGAATCTGCCAGTTTAAGATAAGCCAGATTATTAGCATCAATTCTTATAAGCGCCAGGTCGGTTTCAGGGTCGGTGCCCTTAATCTCAGCGGTTAGTTTTCGTTCGTCTGCAAGCTCGACTTCAACTTTTTCAGCATCTTCGACCAGATGGTTGCTTGTGAGGATATAACCGTCTGGTGAGATAATAAAACCGGTGCCCTGCACCGGCCGCGTCTCCCTATACTTCTGCTGCGGTGAGCGTTCACGAGGAGGTTGAGAACGGAAGAACCGCTCAAAGATATCATCGTTGAACGGGTCAAATGGTTCACCAAACGGCCATTCCCGCGAAGATTGATAATTTCGAGTAACCACCCTGTCGGCTTTCAGGCCGACCACTGCCGGTGATGCCTTTTCGGCAATTGATGCAAACGCCTTACCAATCTGCCGCAGAGTGGCTATGCTGTTATTGTCCTCCGCAACAGTTGATATTGGTGCTAAAAAAAGCAATATGACAAGGATAGTTGAAATTACAAAATAGTTTGAGGTTTTGTTCCTTTGCTTCAAAGTGATTCTTCGCATTTTAAGTCTCCTAACACATTGGGTTAAATAGTTAAATAATTACCAATTACCAATCTTCGGCAACTTTATACGATTTTATTATCAATAAGTTCGCTCAGTCAATCCTTTTTTCGCATAAATACGATAGAAAACCGGCAGTTAAAATACAAGCGATACACTTAAATCGCTGGATTCTCATATGTGTTTTTGATATCCTGAGAGAACAGTATATAATTATGTTGCTTTTAAATATATAAAGACAAGCATCGTCACTATGGTTAAAAGGTATGGTGTTCTGTAAGAGGTTTTAGAATGAAGAAGTCTCGAATAGTTATCATCATAGTGGTTGTAACACTGGTACTCGTTTTCGCTCTTGGGATGCTGGTTAAAGCAAAATTTGCTGCTGCGCATAAAGCAACGACCGTTCGTGTCGAGCATGCTCAGCGGGGGGACTTAATAGAATTTGTCAGTGCTCCGGGCGAGATTGAGCCGAAAAAAAAGGTGGAGATAAGCGCAAAAGTCTCAGCCCGGATTACAGAGCTGCCGCATAAGGAAGGGGATATTGTAACTTGTGGTAATCCCGAAGCGAATCCGCCGGTGCCTGCCTCAGTATTGGTGCGTCTGGATGCAAAGGATTTGGAAAGCCAGCTGCGTTCGGTTGAGGCCAATCGTGCCGCCCAGGCGGCCCAGCGCGAAGTCGAAAAAGCAAAAATCGCCAGTCAGCAGGCCAGTCTTATGGGTCTTTCCGCTTCGCTAAAACAAGCTGAACGTGACATGGAACGCCAGAGAGGATTACTTGAATCGCAGGATATAAGTCAGGCCGCTTTTGACCAGGCCAAGGTTAAGCTTGATGAGCTCAAAGCACAATATGATGCCGCCGAGCATACTCTCCAGGCGGCAAAGTTAAACCTGGTGGTCTTGCAGCACAATCTCGAGGCCGCCGATGCAAAGATTGCCCAGGCACAAGAGACTCTTACCTATACGACTATAACCTCTCCTATCGATGGTGTGATAACCCGGATTCAGGCGGAGGTTGGGGAGGTGGTCATTTTTGGAACGATGAATAATCCCGGGACGGTGATTATGGAGGTGGCGGACCTTTCGCAAATGCTCGTTGTCGCAGAGGTCGATGAATCAGATGTTGCGAAGTTAGAGGTCGGCCAGAAAGCTGCTGTTTACGTGGACGCCTTTCCGGACAAGAAGTTTAAGGGAGTGGTTGATTCGATTGCCCTGGTCCATACGATGTCAGATACAAGAACGAAATACTTCAGGACTGAGATATTGCTTGAGGATATACAGGAGAAATTGCACTCAGGCCTGACCGCCCATGTGGATATTGAGACGCGCAAACATACGGATGTTCTTAAGGTTCCGACTCAGGCGGTGCTGGGCGTGGAGGTTGATAGTTTGCCCCTGGAAATCCGTGAAAAATCTCCCGAGGTAGATAGTACCAAGACCTATGTGACAGTTGTCTACCGCTACATCGATGGCAAGGCTGTGGTTACCCCCGTTAAGACCGGGCAAAGCGACCTGACCCATACCATAATACTGTCAGGGATTACCGAACAAGACAAGATAGTAGCTGGGCCTTATAAGGTGCTCGAGGGTATTAAACACGACCAGAAACTATTAGATGAACGCGAAGCAAATAAACAGAAGAAAGATGTCAAGGCTAAAGATGATTCAAATGAAGTAAATGACGTAAACAATGGCGGAAAAAGCTGAAAAACTCGTAATCAAACTTCAGAATGTCACAAAGATTTACAAGGTTGGCGTGGAGCATATCCGAGCGCTTGACGGGATTAATCTTCATCTGCGCGAAAATGAGTATGTCGCAGTGATGGGGCCATCCGGGTCAGGCAAGAGTACGCTGATGAATGTGCTTGGTTGTCTTGACAGGGCCAGCTCAGGATATTATGAGATGGACGGGCAGGACACAACGAAAATGAGTGATGCAGCTTTGGCTCGCATCCGTAATGAGCGAATCGGGTTTGTTTTTCAATCGTTCGAATTACTTGGACGATTAAGTGCATTGAAGAACGTTGAGATGCCGTTGATTTATTCGCGGGACGGCTGGTGGTCTCGGCGCCAGCGTGCCAAAAAAGTGCTTGAGCGAGTTGGCCTGTCGGACCGAATCAAACATAAGCCGAACCAGCTTTCGGGAGGTGAGAAACAACGCGTGGCTATCGCCCGGGCCCTTGTTTGTAATCCAAGTATTCTGCTGGCAGATGAGCCCACCGGAAATCTCGACAGCAAAACAAGTCAGGGAATACTCGAGCTGTTCGACCAGCTTTATCGGGAAGGACAGACCATCATCATCGTAACACATGAAGAAGATATTGCGCGCCATGCCAATCGCATAATCCACATGAGGGATGGGCGGATTTACAGTGACCTGCCGAGAGAGCAGGACTTGCTTTCCAAAGCAGCGATACAAAACGATTCGCAGGAGAAGCGGATATGATAGCCTTGATACGGGCGCCTTTAGCCTTCTTTCGCCTCTTTTATCAGAGCGTATATCTTGCACTTGGACAAATATGGACTAACAAAACACGGTCTATCCTTACGAGTATTGGTATCGTAATTGGCGTCGCGTCGGTAACTTCGGTTATTGCAACCCTTACCGGTCTGAAGGCGAAAATACTCACACAGGTGGAAACCTTCGGCACGAATACCATATTTATCTCACCCCAATTACCTGATACCGGCCCTCTGCGGCACAATTCATGGTGGAATATTCGATTTCTGCCCGAACAATTTGATGGTCTTCTTGAAAATTGTCCTTCGGTTGCTCGGTTCAGCCGCATAGGTAGTGCCGGAAGACGCACGGTACAGTATCGTGAAAGGTCGGCAGAAAATGTTCAGGTCCGGGGTATCGAGTCTGCGTACCATGAGATTGAGCACCGGCCGGTAATTCTCGGTCGAGCGTTTTCTGTAATTGACAATATGCAGGTACGTCAGGTGTGCTTAATAGACCCGAAGCTGCAAAAAGAGCTTCATCTTGACCGTGATTGCATCGGCCAAACGATTCGTATAGGCCATAACGCCTTTGTCATTGTTGGCGTTATCGAACGGCGACCTGAATTGGGGTTTGGAGAAGGCGGTGAAGACTATTATGAGGTGTTCATCCCATTCAGGACAATTTTTAAATTTGGAGAGCCCTGGATATGGGCTTTTGCAGCGGGCGAATCAGCCGATGTTCTGGAAGAGGCCCAGGCTGAGATAAAATTTTTCCTTCGTCAGACACGCAATATCAAGGCTGGCGAGCCTGATAGTTTTCGAGTCGAGTCGCTCAAAGGTGCGCTGAAAACATTCAACAATATAGCAATTATGGTTACACTGGTAGCGGGCGGCATCGTGGGTATTTCTCTGATGGTTGGCGGGGTGGGAATTATGAACATAATGCTTGTCTCGGTATCGGAGCGGACCAGAGAAATCGGGCTACGCAAGGCGGTCGGGGCCAGGAAATCTGCAATCCTGACACAGTTTTTAATTGAAGCGGTGGTCCTCTGTTTTGTCGGGGGCCTGGTGGGCGTGGGCATCGGTCATTTGCTGACGTTGATAATATCAGCGATAAATCCCGTTTTGGAAAAAACGTCTATCCCTATGTGGGCAATCGCTATTTCATTTGGTTTTGCTGGTTCTGTAGGTATCTTTTTTGGAATGTTTCCGGCTATTAAGGCTGCTCGACTTGACCCTATTGAGGCACTTAGACATGAATAAACAAATTTCTCTAAGTTCGCATTGGTTTTTGGTTTTTATTGGATTAATAATAATCCTGTTAACCGGCTGTGAACCGTTTCCTGGCAATGAAAAGTTTTATGAAATCAAGGTCGCACCTGAAAAGCTGCGACAAATAGAAACGCTCGAACTAAAGGAGGCGAAGGTTGAAGAGCAGGACAATCCTTTGGATGCAAATGAGATACCTCCTGCGAATCTTGAGCTTACATTAGAGCAGTGCCGGGCGTTAGTGCTGGAGAATAATCTCGACCTCAAGGTGGCCCTTATTAGCCCTGCTATCAGTGCTGAGCGGGTCAGCGAAGAAGAAGCTCGGTTTGAGGCAACGTTTTTTTCCAACATGACATATTCCAATACCGATACACCCATAGCAACAACCCTTGATATTTCGGGCTCGCAGGTAGAATACTCCTCCACTGACCTTGGCGTTGAGATACCTTTGAGAACTGGTGGAACTGTAACTTTTGATTTGGCTGAAAGTCGTACAAAAACGGATTCCACTTACTCGACGTTTAATCCTTACTACAATTCGGCCCTTTCGGTTTCGATTAGTCAGCCGCTTTTGAGAAATGCCGGTCATCGTGCAAACACTCACGCTATTCGCATTGCCGGATATGAGCAACAGATAACTGATTCCAGAACGAAGCTTGAAGTTATAAGTGCGATAGCTGCTGTTGACCGTGTGTACTGGCGACTGTATGCTGCCAGGAGGGAACTGGAAGTGCGGAAAAAAGAGTATGAGCTGGCAAAAGCCCAGCTTGAGCAGGCGCAGCGTTTTGTCAACTCCGGGCAAAGCGCGCAGGTTGAGATTATCCGGGCTGAGGCCGGTGTCGCCCAGCGGCTTGAGGCCATTATTGTTGCTGAGAATAATCTGCGCGACCGGCAGCGCGAGCTTAAACGCGTGATTAACAAGCCGGCACTGCAAATGCAAACACCCACGGTTTTGATACCAGCTACAAAACCAGACCCAATCCATTATAACTTAGATAAGAAGCAGTTAGTGCAGACGGCAATTGAAAATCGGATGGAACTACTCGAGCTGGAGCTGCAAATTGCCGAGGACATCAGCACGATTGACTATATGCACAATCAGACACTGCCTTTGGTAACGCTGGGCTACACGTACAATATAAACGGCCTAGGCGCAACGAGAGACGATTCATACGATATGCTTTGCGATAAGAAGTTCGAGGACCATCGAGTGGGGCTGCAGCTTTCGGTGCCGTTGGGAAACGAGGCTGCCAGGAGCCGGTTGCTCCAGGCGTTTTATCAGCGAATGCAGCGATTGGCCTCTCGTGATAGTCGCAAGGTGCTCATTGAATTTGAGGTGCTTAACGCTATTGACCAGCTCGAAGCAAACTGGCAGCGCATCCTGGCAAGCAGGCAAAATGCAATTCTGGCAGGGCGGCTTTATGAAGCGGAGAAGCGACAATTCGAGCTTCAGTTAAGAACATCCACAGATGTGCTTGAATCGCAAACAAGCTTTGCCGATGCCCAAAGCTCCGAAATCCTCGCACTGTCGGAGTATCAGATAGCAATGGTTGATTTGGCCTATGCGACCGGTACCTTGTTGGGTGCAGCGAAGGTAAGCTGGGAGCCAATTGTGCCGGAAAGTGGAGCCTCACGGGCACATCCATCTTTGGCGAAACCCGCCGAAGCGGCTGCGAAGGCGGGTAAAATTAGATAGATTCGGAATTTATTATTCGCGGCCGGCACCCGCGATGACAATCACATATTCCCCTCTCGGTTTTTCCTCGAGTTGGCCCAGCAGCTCGGTTATTCGGCCTCGCTTTATTGATTCAAACATCTTTGTCAGTTCTTTCGCAATGGCTGCCTTTCGGTCGCCGAATACCTCCAGCGCATCCTCTAAAAAGCTCTTCAGCCGATTCGGACTCTCATAGTAAATAAGAGTGTGTGGCAAATCTTTGTCTTCAGCCAAAAAGTTTCGTCTTTTGCCGCTTGTCCGCGGCGCAAAGCCGCGAAACGTAAAGCTATGAGTAGCAAGTCCCGACAAAATCAACGCCATCACGAAAGCACAGGCCCCCGGTATCATCGTAACATCTATCCCTGTCTCGATTGCGCTGCGAACCAGCGTAAATCCCGGGTCGGAAATACCCGGCGTACCCGCGTTAGTCACAAGCGCTACTGAGTTATCCTCTTTAAGTAAACCTATAATCTTTCTGCCCGCATGCTTCTCATTGTGCTCGTGAAAAGTAATTTGTGGCTTTTTCATCTTGTAGTATTTCAGCAACAGACCGGTTTTTCTTGTATCTTCACTGGCCACGTAATCGACCTGCCGAAGAATCTCCAGCGCCCGCAAGCTGATATCCGACAGGTTCCCGATTGGTGTTGCTACAAGGTAAAGCATATTTTTATCTCTCCATTTCGCCTGACTCATACAGAATAAGGCTGCTCGCAACCACTGCTGCTGTCTCTGTTCGCAAGACCCGCCGACCCAAACTAATCAGCACGATATTATTATCCTTTGCGCTCTGCACCTCGTTTTCCGTAAATCCGCCTTCCGGCCCAACAAACAGAGCGATTCTTTCGTTCTTTTTGTTATCTTTTAAGCACTGTCGCAAGCTCTCACCCTGCCCCTGTGTATGCGCCAAAAGTTTATAATCGAAACCACCGAGCTTGGCTACCGTTTCTTCAAAATTTACAGCTTCCTCCAATTCCGGTATCCTGCCCCTGCCTGATTGTTCCGCCGCTTCCTGTATTATTCGCTGCCGACGCTGTATTTTATCTTGTTTTTTTGATTCTTTTCGCACGATGCTGCGTTCGGTAACCATTGGGACAAATCGCTTCACGCCAACCTCCGTACATTTTTGCAGCACCCATTCGAACTTCTCACGCGAAAGCAAACTCTGGTATAGCGTAATCTCCACAGCCGGCTCTCCCACAGCTTCTCGTTTTTCTTTTATCTGGCCGGTAACTTTCTTTTTCCCGATTGTCTTTAGCTCGATTTCATATTCGGAGCCGAGATTATCCAGTACGATGATATGCTCGCCGGCTTTTTTGCGCAGCACATTATTTATTTGATGTGCCTGTTGTCCTTCGAGCACAACTTCTTCGCCTCGCAGCATTCGTCCCGAGCTCAGGTCGAGGGGATTCTCTTGTCCTATAAAAAACCTGTCCATTACTTATTCCTGCTTAGACCCATTTTTGTTCAATCATAAATCAACAATAGCAAATCGTAAATCTAAAATTCTCCTCGGCCTTTTATTTAGTTGCCGAATTTTATTCGTGGATTTTTGTGCCGCTGGTTTCTTGGCTTCTGACCGGCCTTGATTTTCTATGTCGAACAAGCTTTGTAGTCTTTGCTTTTGGTGTTTTTGGGAGTATACTTTAAATAGAAGGTCTGATAAGGATAGGAGAAACTTCCGCATTATACTTGAATACGTGCTGCTCTTTGATATCAAGCTCTGGGCAGTTTGTGACGAAAAATCAAATGTCCGGCTGAACGGCTTCAGTGCATTTTGGCCTGATAGAATGTGGAAATAAGCCGTCCCATAACCAACAGGTCTTTCTATATGGGTGGTACAGCCAAAAGGCTTGCTTAAGCAGTTGCAAACAGGGCATTTCAACTATTTAGCTGCCTTTTATGTTGGGGGTTAAATTGGGGGTTAAAAATGATTCCAAAGACAAACATAGTTCGTTGTCGGCGAGGAGTTTCATTGGTCAACACGATGGTTGCGATATCTGTCTTGTTTATTGTGATTATCGGAACTGCCAATTCTAGATATCATGCTACCCTGGATTCACGAAGAGCAGCTATGCTCAGCACAGCTGCCAGAACTGCTGTGACGCTCAGTGAGAGCTGGGGGGCTGTTAATGGTGTTGAAACCTATGACCCGGTAGAAAATCTGGGCTCAGACCTCACCATCACACAAAACCCTGATACTGATGTTGAATATGACGAAACCTTTACCTTATTGGGAAGCTACACAGTTGTGTTAAATGATGCCAGCTACGATGCAATCCTCCTCTGGAAAGATGTTAGTACCGGATTAAGAGCGTTGAATGTAGTCGTAACTTGGCCGGAGCGTAGTGTGCAGGAAAGTGGAGCTGACAAATCTTTCAACCTCACAACTTACGCTTTAGTAACGAACTGACAAAAAAAAGATGATTAAAAGCAAACTCACAGTTCAAAATGGTTTCTCGTCTATAGAACTGGTGGTAACCATAGCAATTACAGTTATCCCCATATTGGTTGTCGGCTTCATATTGGTTGATAGTAATCGTGGCTGGCACGATATGTACGATCGTATTCACTCGGATGTGGCTGAAGGCAGCTATGTGGCTGCGAAAAAGTTTGACGCACTTGTTCGCAGGGCAAGTAAGGACACGGTCTTATTGGATGGTGATGGCAAGTGGGTTGAGGTTTATTACCGCCAGGATGGCGATTCTACTGTTGTTGACCGCTATGCATTTTTCTATGTGGCCGGTGGCAACCTGATGGTTGAATATGGCCAACTATACCCGCGAGCAACATTGACCACTCAGATTGTTTGTAAGAACGTATCTGATTGTGTTTTTAAGCAGGTCGGCCAATCCATACAAATGGTACTTAAACTCGATGACGGCACACATGCTAATAGTGTTGTTTCCTCTGCTGTTATGCACAATTAGCAACAATTTCTCATTAGAGGTTGGGCTTTAGATGAATATGTGTAAGCTGCTACAATCAAAAAAGCGTGGCTCTGTACTGCCTCTGGCGATGTTTATGGTTGTAATGTTACTTATAATAGGGACGGGAATGTTGAATCTTGGTCTGAACAGCCGCATTTTCTCGATACGAACAGCTTCGCAGATTTCAGCCCGCTCTGCCGCGGATGCCGGGATGACTAAAGCTCTCTATGAAATGAACGAAAAGTTGAAAGTTAAACCCTGGGACGGTAATTCCTTGCCGCTTGCCGTAAATCAAACCTTGCCTAATTGTGACGCGTTGTTTAATTACACGGTTACAGGTGACCTTGCCTCCGGCTATACCATTGAGTCAATCGGGAAAGCCGGCAGTGCCGAACGGAAAGTTCAGTGCACATTAGAACTACACGGACCGTTTGAGCATGCAATCTTTGCAAATGGAGGTATCGATCTTGAGAATTCTGTCACCTTGGACTGGTACAATTATGATGACGACGATGAAAATATGAAAGTCGGTACTAACAGTATTGCTGCTGATACCATCATCTTGAGAAACTCGGCAACTATAAATGGCGATGTTGTAGTAGGTCCCGGTGGAGATCCGAATGAAGTCATCGAGCTGCAAAGCAGCACTGAAATCACAGGTGATACTTATGCTCTGGCATGTATAAATGAGTTGTCATCGGTAACATTGCCGTCGTGGCTGCAGGAATTGCCTTCTGAAGGAACGATAACGGAGGATATAACAATAACAACCTCAGGTAAATATAGTGGCGTCCAGCTCGATAACAGCAAAACGATTACCATCGATGGAGATGTAACTCTCTATATTGTTGGCGACCTGGTTCTTGGTAATTCGTGTGACCTGGCCATATCGGATTCGTATTCTGATGCCTCTTTGACTCTTTACTTGGGAGGAAAGCTTGAAGGCAAAAACTCAAGTGCTATTAACAACCTGACCAAAGACCCCACAAAGCTTAAAATATATGGGCTTGATAGCTGCGTGGAGATAATTTTAAAGAATAGCTGCGATTTGTACGGAGTAATTTACGCTCCGCAGGCAGACGTAATTATGCATAACTCAGCTGACATGTATGGCTCAGCAGCAGCTAATAGCTTTATGTTTAAAAATTCCGCTACCTTTTACTATGATGTGGCGCTGAGAGATGAAAGTGAGCAGGGATTGGAATTTGTAATAAGTAATTGGCATGATAACTAATAAACCGATAGGGCCATTCCACCTTTTTTAAGCGCTCTTTTCTCACTTCAAAATTCCTTGTCTACCCCCGATTTTTTTTGCCCAACAGCACTTTCGCCCCATAAAATCCCTTAAAATCAGTATTGACATTTGGCTCTGAATATGGTATTGTAAGTGTTCTCCCTGCAGTTGCTTTTATAAATCTGTATTATTGCTGCTGTACAGGGTTATTCGGAGCTGCACCTGTTAAGTCGGCTTAATGCCGCAAGGAGGAGTGTGTCTTGCACGTACGATTAAGCAAAAGAATATCTGTACCTTATCTGCCGGTAGGTAATTACCTGGTGATGCTGCTGATAATCGTGACATTTGCGCTGCAGTTCGTGTATGATGGTGGCCAGCAGTATCTTAATGGTCTGATTTTAAATAACTGGTCTTTTACAGCGATATTCAGCTACATGTGGCTGCACGCCGGTGTGATGCACGTGGCCTGGAATCTGGCTGCACTTTGGGTATTTGGGCGATATGTGTGTTTGCGGATAGGCAATGTGAACTATCCGTTGGCGTATCTGTTTGTGGGAATTATTTCAGCTGTTGTGCACATTGTTTATGATGGTCGGCCGGCTATTGGTGCAAGCGGAGCGGTCATGGGAATCTTGGGGATGTATGTTGTGCTCTGTTTCGGGCGTCTCAGCTGGCTGGGGCCATGGCTAATCCTCGTATGGTTCCTGTTGAACTTGACTGGAGGTGTCGCCGGCTCTCTTCCCGTGGCTTTTCTGGCACACATTGGTGGATTCCTTGGAGGAGTTGCACTTGCCGGCGTTCTTATACTATTCAGGATTGTCGAAAGCGAAAACATGCTGCTCAGAATGTCAGCATAAATAATAAAAGCATGCTTTCCTCTGACGTTTTTTCTTACCTCTTACTGCTTTACGTATCCGGTACTACTCTGCCGGAGCGCGGCTAAAATTATCATTGCCGTTTTCATAAATCAAATTACTATATAGACTTCTATGCCGGATAAAAACAAAACATACCGTGTTTTTATCAGTGTTGCTGAGCCAAGCGCCGACGCCCACTGTGCCGGACTCATAACCGCTATGCGCAAAATGCCTTACGACAACATAGAGTTTGTCGGCGTAGGCGGCCCAAAAATGGCTGAAGCCGGCTGCAAATTACTGCAAATAACAATCGGCAAGGCCGTTATGATATATAATGCCTTCAGACACGTTGGCCATTATTATAAGCTTATCAAGCGCATAACATCCTATCTTAAGACGAATGAAGTAGATTTAGTCATTGTTTGTGACTCACCCGGTTTTAACTTTCACATCGCAAAGGCCGCCAAAAAATTAGGCATCAAGACCCTTTTTTACGTCGCCCCCCAGCTCTGGGCATGGGCACCCTGGCGGATTAAAAAACTTCGCAAGTGCTGCGATAAGCTCTGCTGCATATTACCCTTCGAGCAGGATTGGTTCAGCCAAAGAGGTATCGAGGTCACTTTTGTCGGCAATCCATTGTTTGACGATTTGGGGTCGGATTTGGCCGGCTTCAGAAAAAAATATGTGAATTTTGAGCCGACGAATGCCAAGCTTGCTCTTATGCCCGGCTCACGGGCCGCCGAAATTAAGTCACTCTGGCGGCCGATGCAGCAGATAGCTGTTCGATTAAAACAAAAATATCCCAATGCGAAATTCACTACAGTGGCTGTAGATGCCGAACGGCAGCAGCTCTTAAAAGCAGCACAAATTCCTGGTTTTGAATGTCAATATACTATCGGCTCGGTTAGTGAAACTGCCGCTGCCGTTGATTTTGCGATTGTAGCAAGTGGCAGTGCCACTTTGCAGGTTGCCACCGCCGGTTGTCCTATGGTGGTAATGTATCAATCCAGCAGGGTTTTATGGTATCTGGTAGGATGGTGGCTGGTGCAAATAAGACTCTTCTCTTTGGTCAATATTCTGGCTGGTAAAGAATTAGTGCCGGAATTTATGCCGTATTTTAGCTCGCTCGAACCGATTATCGAAGACATCGAGCAGTTTTTGAAAGATGCAGATATGTTAGCTCAAGTCAGCGACGAGTTGATTAAGCTGACTGAGCCGTTGGCTGAGAAAAAAGCCTGCGAGCATGTCGCAGAGATAGTTGTACAAATGCTAACTTAGACCGCTAAAGCGGAAATCCTAAATCCTAATATCTAAACTCGAAACAATCTCAAAATACAAATTTCAAAGTCTCAAAATCTCGGAGTTTTGAATTTTGGTCATTTGAATTTGTTTAGGATTTAGAATTTAGAAATTAGAGTTTCCTTTGACTGTTGGTGTGTACCGGATTCACTTTCGATATCAACCTGTTCACCGGGCCTGAAAGGCAGTGGTTCTGCGAACTGAAGCGCAACGCGGCGCATGAGGTTATTTACCTCATCGACCCGACAAACACTACCTGAGCGAGTGAAATTTGCCATATCGAAGGAATCTCCCGGGCCAAACTGTGGAATGCTGAAACGAGCGGTTATTTGCTGGCCAGGGTAAGGACAGCTGCCGTCATCATAGCAGGTAAATGCCGCGCCTCTGCTTGAGACATCGAGCATTTGACCCTGTGAAAGTTCTCCTTTAAAGTCCTCGGCGAACCAGATAGGCCAATAATAATGCAGCCTCTGCTCGCTTCTACGCTCGCTTTCTATGTTCATTTTCATCTCCTCAAAAAATGTTGCCTTTTATTGTTGGTTTAGACACCCTTAGCATATTAAATTGCAAATCGACAGGTTTAAGGAGTGACTTTACAACGGATAGCCGGAAAAATCACCGCTGTTCGGATTGATAAGGGTGATTAGTGCTTTTTTTGCTTACAACCCCGCACCAATTGTCCTCCACAGGACGCCTATCGGCGGTGAATCAACAGTTTTTTCTTTGACAGCCACGGTTCAGCCCATTGTTCTTGCTCAATTGGTGTGGGGGAATGGCCAAGTAAGGTTTTTGTAATTTTTTTAGCGTTGAACGAATATATTCCTATAATCCGGCGCTGAGTTGACTGACCCTGTTAGAAGCAAGACACCAATTTCTAACGGGGCACGAATACAGCCCTACCGTCATTTCGACCGAAGCCCCCGTTCTTGCTTTCGCAAGAAAGCACGGGGGCGCAGCGGAGAAATCTATTCAAAAACAGACCTCTCACGAGCGACGTGCAACGAATTTTCCCCTTGCCGGAAATTGCCGGTTTGGGTATTATAGGTTTTCCATTCCCGCGAAGCTTGTCCTCGCGAAGGCGGGGAGCGGGAATCCATAATATATAAATATGTATTGCGAGAAAGTGAGAAACTGATATGGGCGATAAGGGAAAAAAAGATAAAGGCAAAAGAGAACACCATAAAAAGGCCCTGCTTAGTCCGAAGGAAAAACGAAAATTAAAACAAGAAAAGAAGAATAGATAATTGCCCGGTGTTGTTCTTAGCCCCGCCTGTCCTCCATAGCTTTCTTGTCCGCCGACTTGTCCGGCGTAGCGAAAGCGACCTGTCCTCCGAAGCCCCTTAGGGCGAAGGATGGAAGACGGAAGCGAAGACGGAAGCCTCGGCGAAGGCGGAAGCGAAGAATATGGTCTCCCGGTTTATATAGTACGCCATAGGCGTATAAAACTGTATAATTATCGTTGGCCATAATTCGAGTCGGATAAGATATGAACAGGTTCTGTATCTTCGTTGGCATGATAGTCTTTGGTTGGATTGGATGGTGGATAGGAGCCAGATTTGGATTCATGACCGGCTTCGTGGTTAGCAGCATTGGCAGCATTGTTGGAGTTTACGCAGGCTGGCGTATCAACCGCGATTACCTAAGCTGAAGCTCCGTTGAATCATCGATGAACCGCCAATCGGTCAGCGCCACGTAAGAGATTGAACCCTTCGATGCGCTTCGCTTACTCAGGGCAAGGCAAGTATTGAAGAAGCAACGGAAACTTCTTACCCGCTGCCCCGACTTGCGGCGGGAGACGCAGGGGCCAGTACTGGCAGAAACAGTCTGTTCCCCGCCAGAGGCATGCGGGGACAAG
>CAZZHL010000015.1:0-15482 GCA_964653945.1 uncultured Pirellulales bacterium | reverse complement strand
ATTAGTATGACAATCGGTATAGTCTTTGGGCTGTATCCTGCAATGCACGCCGCCAAGGTTGACCCCATCGTGGCCTTAAGACATGAGTAAAAATCAGAGAACCCAAAATCAAACCTGAGTTGGCACTTTTGTACCGTTTTTACCCCATTTTAACCGTATGCCCGCGAATAGCAGGTAGTTCTTTAATTTTGGCCTTTGGAATCAGTGCTGCTGTTGGTATAACCTTTGGCTTATATCCTGCCTATCGTGCTGCCAATATGGACCCCATCCAGTCACTCCGCCACGAATAATATCTACAAACAGGCCTATGGATATGGAAATCTGCTGTTTATTGCGGAAAAAAACTTGCAATTATCAAAGTAGCCGATTAAAATGCGGGATTAGCGTTTGAAAAGTGTATTTCAAACACAATGGTATACTCGTCTCGGCGAGGCGCCAAGCCGTAGCCGGATACGAAATACAAGACACAGGCAATAAAGAAAGGGTTTGTCTGAAAGATGTTAACAAAACAGGAAAAAGAGAATATTATCCACGATTTTAAGGCACACGAAGGGGATAGCGGTTCGCCTGAAGTGCAGATTGCACTACTGACGAAGAGGATTAACGACCTCACCGAACACCTCAAGACTCATCGCAAAGACCACGCATCAAGGCGTGGCTTATTGAAAATGGTCGGGACCAGGTCGGCATTGCTTAAGTACTTAAGCGGAAAAGATGTAAAGCGTTATCAGGAAATTATATCTCAACTCGGCTTGAGAAAGTAAAATCGCCAATCACCAGGTGCATATCGTCAATTACCAAGGGATATAAGGTACAGAACATGAACAATGAGGTAGTATATGTTTGATGTATGTAGAGTAGAAAGACAAATTGGGGGCAGAACGTTATCTATCGAGACAGGTAAAATTGCCAAACAAGCAGATGGAGCTGTAATAGTGCAATATGGCGAAACTGTCGTTCTTGCTGCTGCAGTAACCGCACCGCCTAGAAGGGAAGATATTGATTTTTTCCCGCTGAGTGTTGAGTATCGTGAAAAGCAAAGTGCCGCAGGCAAATTCCCTGGTGGGTTTATCAAGCGTGAGGGAAGACCGACTACCAAAGAAATCCTTACGGCAAGAATGATTGACAGGCCTATCAGGCCGTTATTTCCGGAAGGCTATTTCCAGGAAGTTCAGATTACAACATCTGTTCTAAGCGCAGACCGTGAAAACGACCCGGATGTTCCCGCTATGATAGGAGCCAGCGCGGCGCTTACGATAAGCAAAATTCCATTTTTGGGTCCTACCGGGTCTTGCAGATTAGGCAGAGTAGCCGGAGAGTTTGTCGTCAACCCAACGCATAAGCAGATTGCTGAAAGCGACCTAAACCTGCTCCTTGGCGGGCACAAAGATGCCATAAATATGATTGAAGTCAAAGCTAAGGAGCTGTCGGAAGAAATCATCGCCGAATCCATCGCAACCGCACAGGAAACCATCCGTCAGATTTGCGATATGATAGAAGAGCTCCGTTCAAAAGTCGGCGTCGAAAAGGAAATTCCGCTCATTGAAATCGATGAGGAACTCTATTCGGAAATTCATTCAAAGGCGGCTGATAAATTGCGCGAGCTCAAGCAGATATCTGCCAAACAGCAGCGTAACACCGCCCGAAAAGAACTATTTGAGCAGCTCAATGCTGAATACTGTGCTACTGAGAGCAATCAGAAGCAGACCCCCGATGCAGGCGTTTCTGAGCCGAAATGCAATGGTCCTATGTTTAAGCGAATCTTTGAAAAGATAGAGGGTGAGACTGTCCGCAAAATGTTATTAGAAGGTAAAAGAGTTGATGGCAGAGGATACAATGCCATTCGTCCTATTGACTGCGAAGTAGGTATCTTGCCCAGAACACATGGCTCAGCGTTATTCACACGCGGTGAAACACAGGCACTGGTGTGCGTAACCCTGGGTACTATAAGAGATGCGCAAATCATAGATGGCTTATTAGATGAGTATGCTCAAAATTTTACCCTTCACTATAACTTCCCGCCATTTTCTGTCGGCGAGGTACGGCCTATGCGCGGTCCTGGCCGAAGGGAGATTGGCCATGGAGCACTTGCGGAACGGGCTTTGGGGCCGGTAAGACCAGCTGAAGACGAGTTCGCATACACCGTCAGAATCATTTCGGATATTACTGAGTCGAATGGCTCCAGCTCAATGGCTTCGGTTTGTGGCGGGACTCTGGCTCTAATGGATGCCGGTGTTCCAATTACAAAACCGGTAGCCGGCATATCAATTGGAATGGTTAGCGACGAAAGTGGTCGGTACGAATTGTTGACTGATATCCTTGGCGAGGAAGACCACTACGGAGAGATGGATTTCAAAGTCGCAGGTACTGTTGATGGTATTACAGCAATACAGCTCGATATCAAAGCTGAAGGGTTGCCACATAATATTATGGTCGAGGCCTTGCAACGTGCCAAACAAGCGCGTCTGGAAATTCTGGAAATTATGGCCAAGACCATTAGCAAGCCAAAACCAGAGTTAAGTGTATATGCTCCAAAGCTGGTATCCATTGAAATTGACCCTGAATTAATCGGCAAGGTAATTGGGCCGGGCGGTAAGGTCATCAAAAGCATCCAGGAGCAGACCGATACAACCATTGAGGTCGAAGATGATGGAACTATTTACATAAGCTGTCTCGGCGGCGATGGCCACCTCAAGGCCAGAGAGATTATTGAATCAATTACACAGCCACCTGTAGTGGGGCGGATATACCACGATTCAAAGGTGGTGTCTATCAAAGACTTTGGTGCATTCGTTGAAATAACACCGGGCGTTGAAGGACTGTGTCATATAAGCGAATTAAGCGACGGTTACGTCAAAAACGTTGACGACGTCTGCAAATTAGGTGATTTGATACCGGTGAAATTATTATTGATTGATGAGCAAGGCAGATTCAAGCTTTCCCGTAAAGCTGCTCTTGCTGAGATGACTAAAACACAGCAAAATAAACCGACAGAAAAGAATGAGAACAAAAGTGAGCTAAAGTGAGCTAAAGTACCTAAAGTGAAAAAATAATCCATAACTTTAGGCACTCCAAACTTTAGACACTTTACAACTTTTAGGGTCGCTCCGTCGCCATAGCTTCCGCCTTCGCGTGAGCAACATAGCCGCTTCGGCGGAGTTGCTTGGAGCGCGTCGGCGACTTTGTGGCAAAAAAGCTTCAGGCTCAGCGGTAAAGAGGGAAAAATAAGTGCTCCGGTTTGTATGTGGTTTTATTGTTGCTTTATTGGTCGCTGCACCAGCTGTCTGGCTGATTCTACGTAAAAAACTCTCCAAAATTCAAAAAGGCACAAACGGTCATCTCAAACAACTTGAGGAGCTCAGCAAGTTGACCGGCGCCCTTGCTCACGAAATAAAAAATCCGCTCTCCACCGTTAAGATTAATTTGAAACTTGCAAGTGAGGAATTGGAGGGCTCAAATGCCAATGCACCTGCAGGCAAGGATATCCAGATACCTACAAGGGCACTTAGGAAAATCGCTGTTATTCAAAAAGAAACGGATAGACTTGAGCAAATCCTTGATGGTTTTCTGAAATATATCGACAGGACCAAATTACAATTGTCAAGTGTTGACATCAATGAGCTTATCGGTGATATGATTGATTTTTACTCGTCACAAGCTCACAGCCATTCGATTACAATTCGCCAGGGTTTGTATAATGAGCCACTTATTTGCAAAATTGATGCTGGTATGTTAAAACAGGTAATATTGAATATATTTATTAACGCCCAACAATTTATGAGCAACGGCGGTGAATTACTAATAAGAACAGACCGGCAAAAAACACAGGCGGTTATTCAAATTAGCGATACCGGCCGGGGTATTACACCCGCTAATTTGCCTAAAATTTTTGATGCCTTCTATTCATCTCGGCCGCATGGAAGTGGATTGGGTTTACCAACGGCGAAAAAGATTGTTGAGGCGCATAATGGTACAATAACTGTTGACAGTGAGCTGGGCAAGGGAACATCATTTACCATAAAACTGCCACTGCAGGACTAATGAGATAGTAATTTGATGGATAAAGATGTTGTAGTTCTGGTTGTTGATGATGAGCGTGACCACGCAGACGGAATTGCCGAAGCGCTTGATAAACAGTGCGCAAAGGCGATTGCTGTTTATAGCGGCAAAGATGCTGTTGAAATTCTCCGTGAGCAAACAGTCGATGTTGTTGTAACCGATTTGAAACTGGGCGGCGATATTGACGGACTGACTATCCTTGAAGAGGCCAAGAGGCACAATGATAAAACGGAGGTTATTTTAATCACCGCCTATGCGACCATTGATACCTGCAAAGACGCAATCAGACACGGTGCTTGCGATTACCTCGTCAAACCCATCGATATCGACCAGCTTCGCTCCCTTGTCGAGCAGGCCGCTCGCCAGGTTGCTCGCACAAAACACGCCGAAGTTCAGCGACATCATGCTGCCGACGAGGAGTTCAGGTTTGATGGCGTCCGCGGAAACAGCCCCCAGATAACTGGAATTTTCGAGGTCCTTCGTCGTGTCGCACCCACAAGAATCTGCGTCCTCATCGAGGGCGAATCCGGCACAGGCAAAGAGCTTCTCGCAAGGGCTATCCACGACAATTCTCCTCGCTGGAACAAGCGTTTCATTCCCGTAAATTGTGCAGGTTTTACCGAAACGCTTCTTGAGAGCGAGCTTTTCGGCCACGTCAAGGGTGCATTCACCGGTGCTGCCGCCGACCGCAAGGGTTTGTTTGAAATTGCCGACAAGGGCACCCTCTTATTGGATGAAATCGGCGATATGCCCTTGAATATGCAGGCCAAGCTCCTTCGCGTCATCGAAGATGGAGTCGTCATCCCCGTTGGTGGCAATAGGCCCGTCCTCAGTGATGTTCGTATCATTAGCGCAACCAACCACGACCTGGCAAAGCTCGTCGAAGAGAAAAAGTTCCGTGAAGACCTCTATTTCAGAATCAAAGGCGTCAGCATTTCCGTCCCACCTCTGCGGGAACGACGTGAAGACATTCCACTACTCGCTAATTTCTTCCTCAAGGAAGCAGCCGGCGAAACCGGCTCGAAAGTTGATGGCGTCATCGATTCTGTAATGAATATCTTCGCTGGCTACGAATGGCCCGGCAACATTCGCCAACTTCGAAATGTTATCAGAACGATGGTTGTTATGGCCGACGGCGACAAGTTAGACGTCAAGGATTTGCCGCCCGAAGTCCATCTCGTCCACCAGCTCACAGGCACCACAAAATCTTCCGCTGCTCTTTCGCTCAACGAAATTGAAAAACAGGCCATTATAGAGACGTTAGCGAAAACAAAAGGCAACCGCCAGGAAGCCGCTAAAATCCTCGGCATCGGTGAAAGAACTCTCTACAGAAAAATAAAGGAATACAATCTATAGTTTTACCACAGAGGAAAAATTTAGAATTAAACTTTCTGTGAACTCTGTGGCACAAAAAATCTTTTTATCGGCCTTTTTTCCTTGACATTTCGCCTTCAATAAGGTATGCTATTATTTGGAAAAATAAGGGTTACTCTCTAACCTGAAAGTGGCAAAGCCCGGGTAAGTCGTTGATTCGGCTAAGCTAAAAATGGTAATCGCATTCTTTGCCGGGATGAGAAAAGTGATGATAAGGCATTGTATCCTCATATTGACTATGATGGCTTTGTGTAGCGGCATTGCTCAAGGAGTCATTCCCAAGAGTGGCATTTTCGATACCGATGGCCCATCGGCCCTCAGCTTTGATTCAATTCCCTGGACATCTTCAAATCCTTATGCCTCTGTCTATCTGTGGCCTTTTGCTACGGATGATTTGTATACCGGAGCGGGTTCACAATACAACCTTGCCCAGGCAAGATTTTCAAGTGGCTCTTTTGCCGTTACGGATTACGATGAAAAAAATGGCGACCTTGGTGTTAGAATAGGCAATTATGCCGATGGTACCCAGACGTTTGAGGCTTGCATACTCACGTTAGATTTTATCGGTAAAGGCAGTTTCGACATTTACCTGCCCGAGTTCACATTCGAAATAAACGAAAATATATTCTTCTGGGTAGCAGAAAGCGGGGCGACATACTATGCGAATTCCCTGAAAGCAGCTGGTTATCCTGATATGTCAGCCACGATAGCTATGGTCGCAGGCGACGAGTATCTCGCAAGAACACCTGAACCAGCCACGGTTTTGCTGCTCGGCTTGGGCGGACTGGCGATGCTGAGAAAAAGAAAAGTCAGCCACTGATTCCACTGATAAATTTTTTTGCTTGTTCTATCTAATCCATATCAATCCTTCAAGTCGGCTTTGCCTCGCTCCCTTCGGCAGGCTCAGTCCTATGGACTCCCAACGAGGACAGGCTGGATAGGTTTCACAAGGGTGAGAGTACAGTTGAATTCACTAATCAAAGGATAGGCAAGTCTAGCCTTTCTTTCTTAATCTGCGAAATTAGAAATATCAGCAACAAATCGAATTTTTGGAAAAAATCTAAAAAGTCCTTTAATTTTATCTATTCTTTGAAGAAGCGTTGTTTTTTGTAAACATTAGGTGGATTCAGGAATTGTTTGACATATTTAGTCTAATATATGCGTTAAGATAGGTAGTATAGGGGTAAGTAGCGTTGATGTAAATCAACATACTGTTAAGATGCATAATATGCAGTTGTGAATACAAAAACATTATATATAAATCTAACCGTTTTTGTTATAAGCGGTTAGGTGAAACTATATGTATTGTTTCATCTCTGTTTGTTGTGGGTGGCATACCCTTTGCATGTTCTTTTAAGGTTTTAAGGATAGTGGGGGGAACATCGTATAAACACTCGCAAAAAAGCAAGGTTGCTTTAGAGACCAGGTGTGGAAAGGATTTAGATAAAGACAGTGGTTTTTGAAAGGAGAAAGTATTAGAAAAGTGAAAAAATTAGAGATATATATGAAAAGAATAATCGTTATGGTGTTTATTTTTATTCTTGGCAGCGTTACAACGGCATATGCCGTAAGTGTAGAGGCTACGATTACAGCTGATAACCATTATGCGCTATATTTTGGCGCCGTGGATGGTAGTTTTGTCACCTTTGTGGGAAGAAATGAATCAGGCGTCGCTGGTTCTCCAGGTTCATATAACTGGTCCCTGCCTGAATTCTTTACATTTGACATGGTAGTTGGAGACTGCATTTATATCGCCGTTTGGAGTGATGATGCCACCGCTCAAGGTGTATTGGGACAATTCGTTATTCCTGATTCTGGTGAAACAATTCTGACTAACACCGTAGACTGGGAAGTCTATTTGACTTTTAATGACTTAGACGATGGCTCGGCAGAACCAACCGAATCTGAATTGGCCGGTGAAATTAGCGGTGCAAGTTGGAATGTAATCTCAGATTATATAGACCACGGAAGTAGTCCATGGGGTTATGTAGCTGGAATTAGCAATGATGCCGATTGGATATGGGGAGGTGCCTTAACGCCCGGCAGTGGTTATGGCGAGTATCAGATATTAAGAACAAAAGTTGTTCCTGAACCCGCCACAGTTTTACTTCTTGGCCTGGGCGGATTGGCGTTGATGAGGAAACGAAGAACGAAGTAGTTTTAAGTTTCGAGTTTCAACTAAACACTAAAAACTCAAAACTAAAGACTCTTTTTCTGTCTCCATTGCGGCATTTGCTCAGGCGTTACCTTCTCCCATAACCCTCTCTTCTGGCTGTGGGCGGCGGCTTCTAACTGTTTGTATTTGTGATAAAAACTGTGCTGAAATCGCACGTCCGCGTATGCAAAGCCCTCAGTTAACAAAACTTCATTCAAAAATTTATCGTCCGGTAGTTGCACATAGGCCAGCAGTCTCCCGTAGTACCCTCTGGTTCGATGCTCTTCAAGATAAACTGTAACCTGCCTTGCGAGAGTTAATTGATGAGTAAATTCAGCGGCTTCCGGGCCGAAATACATTACGCCTCTTTCAGGATGTTTTGTCTCCGGCGTATCAACCCCCCAAAGCCGAATCCTTGTATGTTCATATTTTCCATCAGGTATATTTATATCAATTGTATCGCCATCAACGACATTTATAACGGTGAAAGTTTTGGCGTGATATTTTTCGAAATCGCCGGCCTTTGTTTGCTCTTCGGATTTCGGCTGATGTTGCCAGTTACGGACAATTGGGCTATGGTCAAGCCCGACTAAAACAACCGCCACTAACAGGCACAGAATAATTATGCCGGTCAGCCAACGCCTGCTCATAGCATAAGTGGTTTTGTTTTTTTCAGTTTCTTTTGCCACTAAGGCACCAAGACACTAAGATTATAAATATATTCTTTTTTTGCTTTGTGACCTTGTGTCTTCGTGGCTAACTCTTACTCCGTTGCTCAGCGGGCTTGTCGAGTTCGAATGCAGCACTAATGACTTGAAGGGCTTTCTCAGCCTGGTCTTTGTCCACAACGCAACTAATGCGAATCTCGCTGGTAGTGATTGAATCGATATTTACCTTTGCCTTGGCCAACGCCCCGAACATCCTGCCGGCCACGCCATAATGGGTCCTCATACCAACCCCGACTACAGAAACCTCAGCAATATCATCCCGGATAAAAATGCTTTCGCAATTAACTTCGTTTTTGACTTGTTCTACTGCTTTCCTGGCAGCAACCAAATCCGAAATACCAATTATAAAGGACAGGTTTGCCTTCTCGGCACTAATTTCTGTCTGAACAATGTCGCTGACAACGACTTTGGCATCTGCCAGACGGGCGAAAATCTTAGCGGCATTACCCGGAACGTTATCGACATTGACAAGACCTACCTTGGCCAAATCTTCTTGTATCGTTGCTCCTGAAACTACAACACCTTCCATTTGCGGCACCTCGTGAGTAATTATTGTACCTTCTTCTTCTTTTATACTGCTTCTTACGTGAATTTTAACATTGTGATTTTTACCACACTCAACAGCTCGAGTATATATGACTCCTGCTCCGAGACTGGCCATCTCAAGCATTTCATCGTAGCTAATCTGCTCCATTTTCACAGCGCCCTTAAATATACGCGGGTCCGTAGTGCAGATTCCATCGACGTCAGTGTAAATCTCACACTCCTCGGCTTTTAACGCTGCTGCAAGGGCAACCGCGGTTGTATCTGAGCCGCCTCTGCCAAGGGTCGTTATGTTTTCATTCTCGTCTATGCCTTGGAAGCCCGCAACAGTAACAATTTTGCCACTGTCCAGCTCCTTATGGATTCGCTTGGCATCGATACTTTTTATACGTGCCTTTGTAAAGTCACTGTTGGTCATCATTCGAATCTGACCGCCGGTAAAGCTGATAGCTTCATAACCCATCGCCTCAAGGGCCATTGCGAACAGAGATACCGATTGTATCTCGCCGGTACTGAGCAGCTGGTCAAGCTCCCGGCTGGGTGGATTTGGGTTAAGCTCCCGAGCATCGGCTATAAGCTTATCGGTTTGTTTACCCCGCGCTGAAGCCACCACTACAACCTGATATCCACTCTTGACCGCTTTAATCACTCGCTCTGCTGCGCGACGAATCTTTTTTGCGTCCGCAACGGATGTACCGCCAAATTTTTGCACAATTATTGCCATAGTCAGCCAACAAAAACTAAATTAACCGTAATAATCTATTGAATTCGGTTTTAACAGTCAATCTCTTTTACCTTTTTAAAAAATACTCCATCAGCTCGAAGCCATTTTCCACTCTAAATCCTGATTTGGCTGCACTGGCCTCGCTAAAATTTGCGTGCAAAATTCCACTGATATTGTCACCTGCGATAGCGAATGGAACCGGCTCGGGTGAGTGGGCCATATTAGAGACGGGGGTCGGATGGTCCGGCATCACCAGTATCCGCCAGCTCTCATATTTTTGAAGCGCCTCAAACACGGGACCAACAATATATTTGTCAATTTGCTCGATGGCTTTTTTCTTAAGCTCGATGCTGCCGGTGTGAGATGCCTCATCGGGGGCTTCTATATGGACAAAAACAATGTCATATTTTTCCAGCGCTTCTATTGCAGCAGAGGCCTTGCCCTGATAATTGGTGTCCACAAAACCTGTAGCGCCCGGCACATCTATCAGGTCAAACCCAATAAGCTTTGCAAGACCCCTTACCAGGTCAACCGCAGTGATAGCAGCTCCTCTGAGCCCAAACCGCTTTTGGAATCGTTCCATTTGAGCTTTCTTGCCTTGTCCCCAAAGCCATATGGAACTGACCTGATTTTCACCCAGGTCCTTTCTGACCTTGTTAATATCATTGCCTACAAAGAGCTGCTGCGAGCGAGCCATCAAATCGATAAGTAACTCGCTGCCTTTGCCGCGAGGCAGGATTTTTTCTATCGCTTTACCTATGTGGTCGTGCGGCGGATATGTTTGGATGTCGAAATCAAGCCCTTTGAAAACCAACAGGTGCCTGTAGCTTACACCCGTATAAAAGCATATTTGTTCATTGCCGAGCTGCTCATCCAACTCTTTTATCAGTTTACTTGCTTCTTCGGTGGAAATATGACCAGCGCTGTGGTCTGCCATCTTGCCGTCCGCAATGGTAACCAGATTGCATCTGAAAACCCAATCTTCCATCGATAGCTTGATATCACGTGCCACCGCCTCAATTGGTGCTCTACCGGTATAATAGCGATGTGGGTCATAGCCCAGCAGACTCATCTGGGCAACATCGCTGCCGGGCTCCATACCTTCCGGGATGGTCCGCACAAGCCCCTGCCTGCCCTGCGTACTGACTCTGTCCATATTGGGTGTCTCAGCCACCTCAAGCACCGTTTTGTTACCGAGCTGCTTTAGGGGCTCGTCCGCAGCACCATCAGGAACTATTATGGCGTATTTAGTCGTCAATCCTTGTCCTCCGGAATATCCACTATTCTTACACATACTGGCTTGCCACCGATAACATCCAGTTTTCCCATATCTACCAATGCAGCTGTGACGTTTTTCTGGAGGGTAGGATGGGTTGCGATTACCACCGGCACAGTATTTTCAGGCCCGCTACCCTCGTGTTGTAACGCACCGGATATACTTATCTGGTTTTCGGCAAGTACTTTGCTCCATTGGGCCAGTACGCCCGGCTGGTCCTTGCACATCACCTTGATATAAAACCGGCTTACAAGATTGTCGATTTTTTCTATCAGCGGCTCTACTTTGCTCCTTGGTTTAAGCTGCAGGTGCCGAAAAGTAGTGGCGGAATTGCCAAGAGCAACATCGATAATGTCCGCGACAACCGCACTTGCGGTAGGCATCATTCCTGCACCTCGGCCGTAGTACGTTACCTGCCCAACGGCACTGCCGAATATGCTCACAGCATTAAATGGACCCTGGACACGAGCAAGGGCATTATCTCTGGCAATAAAAGATGGATGAACCCTGAGTGATACTTTGCCTTGTTCGTCTTTTTGCCCGATTGCCAGTAATTTCAAAACATATCCCATTTCACCGCCATAGCGAATATCATCCTTCGAAATTGCCTCGATTCCCTCAACGAAAATATCATCGAGCGTAATCTCATATCCAAAAGCAATAGAAGCTAATATAGCGAGCTTGTGGGCGCTGTCGCCACCACTGATATCAAGCGTGGGGTCGGCTTCTGCGTAACCTTTCTGCTGCGCTCCAGCTAAGGCCTCGCTGAAATCCACGTCTTTGGCCGTCATATTAGAGAGAATATAGTTGCAGGTCCCGTTGACTATGCCGTACATCGACCTTATTTCATTTGCCGCCAGTCCTGTCCGGATAGCTGAGATAATAGGGATACCACCTGCACAACTGGCTTCGAAGGCAATACAGCGATTATTTTTAAGTGCTGCCTTGTAAAGCTCATTGCCGTGCTCAGCCAGCAGGGCCTTGTTGGCAGTAACTACGTCTTTGCCTGCCTCGAGGATTTTGAGTTGTATTTGCTTCGCCACGCTGGTTCCCCCGACCAGCTCGACGCCTATTTCAATACTCTCATCGTCCAGCAACCTGTTCAAATCGTTGGTAAGAATCCCATCCGGTAGTTTCACTGGACGTGGCGATTGCGTATCTATATCCACTACGCAGGCAAGCTCCAGACGCAGACCGGTTTTAGCTGCTATTGAATCCGCATCTTCCAGTATCAGTTTTGCAACACCACTGCCGACCGTTCCAAAGCCGACAAGACCGACTTTTACTATTTTCTCAGCCATAACAATACCTATTCCCACGAAACCCATCCCGACCCGTATGGTCAGGGGGTTGTTTAGCCGTCGCCGGTACGGCGACGAAAATTATTTAGCCCGGTTCACGCGGGCTTAAAATTACCAATTACAAGGCAAATCGTCAATAATCAATTTGAATAAATTCGTTGATATCAATCTTCTTTTGCGAAATAATGGTCTGCTGTATGCAAACTCGAACGAAAACATTGCTAATCGCTGCTGTGTTTAGTATTTGCCTCGGCAGTTTCGCACAGGCAGATTTATCCGCCAGGCGTATGGCGGACTTAACAAAGCGAGTTGATGACATCATCAGCCGGTCTTCGCAGAAAAAAGTTCAATTTTCCATTCATATCCTAAAAGCTAAAAATGGCCAGACTGTGTATAGCCATAAAGCAACAAAGCCGCTGATACCGGCCTCGAATATGAAAATAATCACAACCGCAGCGGCGCTGGAATACTTAGGCCCGAATTTCAAGTACCAAACAAGGGTCGGCCTGTGGCACGGGCTTCCAGCCCGTGAAGACACGGCCAAGCCTGTCCCGAGCGAAGTCGAGGGGATGGTCGTGCCACCCCTCGTAATAATCGCAAGCGGAGACCCGCTGTTGGGTGACAAAGTTACAGACACCAAGTATGGCCGAGAGAGTTGCTGGATATTCAAAGATATAGCAGCAGTATTAAAACAAAATGGAATAAAAACCATAAAGGATATTGTCGTTGACACCAGTATCTTCGATGACCAGCGTGTTCATCCGAACTGGCCGAAAAAAGATTTGAACCGATGGTATGCCTGCGAAGTATGCGGCTTAAATTACAATGACAATTGCATAGAAGTTGCTGTAAAAAATAACGATGGCAAAACATCTATATCTATCGAGCCCGAAACGGATTTCGTAAAAATCAGCAACAAGGTAAAGCCAATCACGAAAGGCACGAGCAAAGTCGGTTCCTATCGTACTTTGGAACCCAATAAGATTATCATTCGGGGCAAGTGCAACAATCAAGCTGGGCCATTTGACGTCGCCATCGAAAGACCAGCTGCGTTTTTTGGTTTTCTGCTGGCAGAACATTTGGCGAAATCAGATATCAAAGTACAAGGTCAACTCATAGAAAAAACTCTCGGCGGTGGTTCCGATATCAGGACGCTCGCTCAATATGACACGCCACTATCTGATTGCCTGGCCCGATGTAATAAAGACAGTCTCGGCTTGGCTGCTGAAGCACTGCTTAAAACCATCGCCGCCCATAATAGCCCAGACAAAAAAGGCGGCAGCTGGGCAGGGGGGCAAAAGCTTATCTCGCAATACCTGTTAAAGCTCGGCATCGATAAAGGGCAGTTTCATATCGATGATGCAAGTGGCCTGAGCAAAAAGAATAAACTCAGTGCGAATACAATAACAAAAGTTTTATCGAACATTTACAAAAGTGGAAACTGGACAATCTATAGGGATTCACTTGCAGCAGGGGGGGTGGATGGTACTATCAGCAAATACTTCACAGAACCGAAATACAAAGGCAAAATCCTCGGCAAAACTGGATACATCAGCAAAGTCAAATCGTTCTCCGGCGTCTGCACAACGAAACAAGGCGACTTTCTTTTTTCCATTATCGCCAACAACGCCAACGCCCAAACCCGCACCGCCATCAATGACATAGCAAAAGCAGTTATTGATGATGCTGATATATAATAGCTAAAAGACGCATAAGGGCGGGTAAGTATTATCAACGTCTAAAGTACACTATAGGGCCGTTTTCGTACTCTTTTTTCTCCCATTTTTGACGGTCTGGCTGAACCGCCGCCTGAAAGAGGCCTTTTTCGAGAAATTCCATTTCTACGCCGAGTATCACCGCTGAAGGCGGCGTCTTTTCAAGCAGCTCTCCGAGTGTACTTGGACCGACACTGTGCGTAACGGCACGGTCGGAGGCAGTCATAAAATCAGCAACCCTATATACAAACGAGCCGGCTGAAAATTCTGGATAAATATCACATCCACCCTCTAAGGCGTAAAGAGGAGCCAATGTAAGTATTAACTTCGGGTCTTTAGTTTTTTCGGCGATGTCTTCTGAAATCTTATGCAGCTCAATCGCCATCCAGCTTTGCGGTCCCAGCAGCAATGGAATTCTGTACAACACAACAGGATAAGAAGCAACTGCTATGCATACGGATAAAGCTGTTAAAACAGCAGCAATATTGAAATGTCTATTGTGAACGAGCCCCGTTAGAAAGCTTGCCCCGCTTAGAGATAAATCTTTAACTGGATGAGGGTAGAGGTCTCTTTCTAACGGGGCGAGCTTTCTCAAATACAGCAGCGGATATGCCGCGCCGATTATCAAAAAAGGCACCGGCGCCGCAAGGTGCTGTCTCCATATCCTCGGCAGGCCCAGAGCAATTACAAAAAACGCTAACGGCAGCAGGGCGGCAAGAGCCATATCCGCCTTATCCGATATAGCCAATTTGCGACTCGCCTCGCCAGCGAAGCCTGGCCGGCGCTGCCACACAACCATCACACAAAGATAAACGGCTATTACGATAAGTGCCAGGTAGCCGGGTTCTGCCAGCGAGTTATAGATAAGGGCAAATTTATCATGAACCAAACCTATTTTATGCAGCCATTCGCTGTTGAGTATTTGTACCAGGAAAACGTCTAAAAGAAACGCCCGCGGGGCCTGGGCTATCAACCAAACAGGCCATATCAACACAACTGCAGAAGCAGCCAGAAATGGTAAAACAGTCTTGAATCTCTGTTTTATTAACTCGCCGTCCGCTTTTTGGCGAGACCTCGCTGAAGGCGGGCCTTTGGCCAGCAGAGCAATGAAAAACAATAGCTGCACAAGGGCCGTTGTAATGCGCATGCACGTTGCCAATGTCAGCAGGGCACCAATGCCGGCAATTCGCCAGTATTGTGATTCCTGCTTAAAGTCTGCCGTCAGGCCACGGCGTGCCTGCCGAGCCGGGGTGGATATAAATAACCATAAGGAAAATGCAACGCACAGGATTACGACATCGTTGTTCCACGCAAAGCCGTTGGCATAATCAACGCTCGGATTGAACACGTATAGAATGGCTCCTGCCAGGCCGAAGAGCGCTCCGCTGATTCCAAAGCCCTTGAAAATATATCGATATATACCGACTATACACACCACTACGAGGATGTCGCATACGCTTGAAAACATACGACCCACAAGCAAATAGTAGTTTGTGTTTAATACTTTATACAAAGCCGCATAAAGCAACGGATGGTAGGGCATTTGAGCTATGTATGAAAAGTCCCTGTAAATCATCTTGCCCTGAGCCAACAGGACGCCGCCCGTG